>JAKJCD010000212.1:0-2355 GCA_022706625.1 Bacillota bacterium
ACGCTTTCTTCCTTTGTGCTGGCCGTAATCGATACGAAGACCGATCTCTTCGGTAGCTTTCAAGAAACCGCAGGCCTCCGGATCTCCAGCGAACACCAGCGCTCTCAGTTTCATCCCGATGCTGGGAGGAACTCCAAAGCCGGTCTGGTTAGCGAAGAGCGATGCTTCTTCCTTGTCACTCAGGTCCAAATACACCTTGCATCGGATTGGGAGCTCCTCGCCGCTGTTCTTGTCCACTCTAGCAGCGATCACATGCTGGCCGTCGAACACGACGTAATGGCCGTCCCGCAGGCTGACCTTCGGCTCGTTGGCGATCCTCTCGTCAAAGGAATGAGCGATTCGCTTGACTCTCTCAGGATTCAGGCTCCTCTGATATGTATTGCGAGGAATCTCCAGAAGAGCGCTGCTAACCATTTTCTCTTCAAATGGTCTGATAATTACTTCAGGCATTTTATTTCCTCCTTGCTTGATTTATGTACGGGACAAGCCCTCGGCCTGTCCCACAAATAACGTCCATATTGGACGATAATTTCATTTATGATCTTTCCGCATTTGTCCTCGACACCCCCGGAAATCGGGAAATCATTCAGGCGTCCGGCAGCTTACCGGGTCCATGGGCCGTTTTACCCCTCTGTGGTTCTCACAGAGCCGTCCTTCGACGGAAGTCTCATTATGCTGTGATGGATCTTCGCCTTAATCCGGGAGCTGTCCGGCTCTTACAGGCCAGTTACCGCTCTGGTCTTTCGACCGTCTTCGCGTTGGCTGCTGATGTGGCTCCTCATCACAGGTTCGTACCTGATGAATGTCTATTCAGTTGTCAAGGTGCTTAGTTTTCTTTTCTCTGTAACAACTCGGTTGTTACGAGTCATATTTTAGAGGAGAAGCAGAGATGTTTTTACTGCCCCGCAGGCTAAGTCACTTAGCCTCTCAGACTAACATCCGAAAGAAATTGACTTTCAGGATGAGAAATTCACAGAAAGTTCATACATAATTAGCACTCGCCTATTGACAGTGCTAACAATTTGAGTATAATGATAATCGAACAGAGGAACAGAGAAGACCGCAAGGACTTAAAGGTTCCAACGATCCAAACACTCCGTCCCCTTGCTCTGATAAATGGCCAAAAGCCAAAACGAGTAAAGGAGGATAAAGCAATGTTAGTACCGAGTATTTTTGGAGAGAATCTGTTTGATGACTGGTTTGATTTCCCGGATTTCAGAGATCTGGATAAGACCGAGCGAAAGCTTTATGGTCGCCATGCTGCCAGGGTGATGAAAACCGATGTGCATGAACACGATGACCACTACGAGTTGGACATTGATCTGCCGGGCTTTAAGAAAGAGGAAATCACCATCGAGCTGAACAATGGTTATCTTGTCGTCAGTGCCGCAAAGGGACTCGACGAGGAAGATAAGACCAAGAAAGGCAAACTGATCCGTCAGGAACGATACACGGGTTCCATGCAGAGAAGCTTCTACGTTGGCGACAACGTAAAGGAAGAAGATGTGAAAGCTAAATTCGAACATGGTGTTCTGAAGCTTTCCATCCCGAAGCAGGAACAGGAAAAGCTTCCTGAAAAGAAAACCATCCTGATCGAAGGATAACCGTTACGAAGCATGGACCGCCGCAGAGCAAAATCTGCGGCGGTTTTTTCTGTCATGCGTCCAACTGCCCGACTATTTCATTCAATCTGGCCGCAATTTCCTTAAGCTTATTTTTTGCTGTATTTGTTCCACCGGACAAACGCCCGGTTAAAAGATAATCAGTACTCACATCCAGCACCTCTGCGATTTCAAGAAGCAGATCAATGGAGCAGCCTTTCCTACCGTTTTCTATTCCGTTCATATGCACATATCCGATATTCAGTTCCTGTGCGAGATCCTCCTGCGTCATCTGCAGCCTGTTGCGCTCCTCTTTGATCCGCTTGCCAAATTCCACCTGGTTGAAATACATATCTTGTCCTTTCCGCCTGCTGCGGAGAGCAGAAGATACATTGCCAGGATCCGGACCGTCCTTAGCTGCCTGAAAAGGGTGCACTAAAGAAAGGGTACCGATGCCGCATTTTGAAAATGAATTCTCAAAACCACTGGCATATGTATCCTCAGCCCTTAATGCATGTCAGGCCTTCGATATTTTGTTTGTATGTATTTGCCGGGGAACTCGGAGAAAAGAAAATGAGGCCCCCGGCAGGAAGGAGTCCCATTCAAAAGATATGGTTATCCCTTCCGTGCCGGAGGCCTCTCAAGTAGTGTCTGGCTTAACCTTCCGGTATATATATCTCGGTATTGACCTGGAGAAGGACTTATGCAGTCTGTTTCATCTCAGCCTTTCCGTCGTATGCCGTTTAATTGTGTT
>JAKJCD010000212.1:2365-2634 GCA_022706625.1 Bacillota bacterium
CGACGCCCCATCACCTTACGAACCGATACTGCAAGACAGCGCTTGCATTCAACCTTGATCATGCCTTCTGCATTTTTGAATCCAATCAGCTGGGTGCCGCAATTCGGGCAGTACCAGGAGAATGGATACCAGGTATCTTTGCACTCATCCACTTCTGATCCTCTCTTTCTCTGATATCAGATGCCTACCGCAATACGGTCTAAATTCTTATTGTCGCTGCGGCTCTGCGTTTTCAGAATGAGCGGTATCAGAACGGTTTGCCTATGTTC
>JAKJCD010000213.1 GCA_022706625.1 Bacillota bacterium
TTTGCATCGTTATTATATTTGCATCGCCTGATTTCCGTTGTTATCGGCATTGCTCCGGGAAACTGGGCTAAGCAGATATCAGTAAAGCTCTCCTGCACCCTTTGAATAAACCACTGTTCTTCTGAAATGCCGCCTCCGATGCATATTACCTCCGGATTATAAAACACCGCTATAGTTAGCAGCTGAACGGATATGCTCTTTATCCAATCTTCAACGGCAAGCCTTGCTCTTTCATCTCCCTGCAAATACTGCTTCACTATTTCCTCGCCGCTGTTTAACACATATCCTGCAGGTGCCTTGCTGTTATAGAACTTGATAAGCCCGCGCATACAGGCATTATCACCCAGCATCCCTACAGTATTGTCTCTATAGTCAATGAATGGCAGAAAGTGAAATTCTCCTGCAAAACCATCATGTCCATAAACTACGTCATCTTTAGTGCAGAGGCAGCCGCCTGTTCCGGTTCCTATAATAAGATAAGCTGAGCTTTTTGTGCCCTTTCCATTGCCTATTTTCAGTTCACAAAGGCCGGCGGATTTTGCATCATTGATGGTGGCAACTTTTTTGGCAGTCCGCCTTGCTATTTCATTGTTTACATTGGTACCGTACATAATCCGTACATTGGGCGATGCATAAGACTTTACGTTAGACATTCGGTCAATAAGGCCCGGGGAACTCACCCCGATTGCATTGACTGCGTCCAGGCCTTTCCCGCCGGCACATACATAATCATAAAATTCATCCTTGGTATCAAACCTTATTGTGGGAATCTTCCACTTTTCTACAATATTGTACTCTTCATCTACCAGGGCATATTTTATATAGGTTCCTCCAAGGTCAATGCCTAAATCATACCGTTCCACTCTGTTTATCCCCTCTATAAAATGATTTGATGCCTTTACAGCTGCTCTCCGTTGCTTTTAATGACGTTCCTATACCAGTCAAAGGATTTCTTTTTGCTCCGCTTCAAAGTTCCCGAACCATCATTGTTTTTATCTACATAAATAAATCCATAGCGTTTTTTCATTTCACCGGTTGTAAATGACACTAAATCAATGCATCCCCATGCAGTATACCCCATCAAATCAACGCCATCCAATTCAACTGCTTTTTTCATTTCTTGAATATGTGCCTTCAAATACTCAATAC
Organism: Bacillota bacterium; assembly: GCA_022706625.1. Classification (GTDB taxonomy): domain Bacteria; phylum Bacillota; class Clostridia; order Peptostreptococcales; family Anaerovoracaceae; genus UBA1426. The sequence continues at coordinate 1,150 of JAKJCD010000213.1, forward strand.
GATAATCATCCTTGCAGCTTCCGTCTTCTTCTATCACATCAATTGCTCCAAGCCCATTTTCAACAATAAACAGCGGCAGCTCATACCTCTCATATAGAGTGACCAAAGCATACCTGATACCTATGGGATCAATCTGCCATCCCCAGCCGCTGCTTTTTATATATGGATTGGGCTCAGAGTATTCTGCTGATCCATCCATGGCATTGCTGACATCCTTATGTATATCTGATTTAGCAACATTAGACATATAGTAACTGAAACCTATAAAATCCACCTTTCCTTTTTGCAATACACTGATATCTTCAGGTTCCATCTTGATGTTATAACCCTTTCTTTCCCATTCCTTAAGAGCATATCCGGAATAATGCCCCCTTGCATGAACATCTGCAAAGAAGAATCTTTCATGCATACATTCTGTCGCCAGCATAACGTCTTCCGGCTTGCAGGAATAAGGGTAAACGGGCACAAAAGAACACATGCATCCGATTTTAAAGTTCGGATTTATCTCATGTCCCTTTTGGACTACAAGCGCGCTTGCAACCAATTGATGATGAACCACCTGGTACATTGCTTCTTCCTTATTCTTATACTCGGAAAATCTAACTCCCGAACATGTCCACCCAAAAATATCTGCTGATACATTTCTTTGATTATTGATTTCATTAAAGGTCATCCAGTATTTGACCTTGTCCTTATATCTTCTTAATATCGTCTCCGCAAAGAACATGAAATTGTCGATAGTATCTCTCGAGGACCATCCGTCATATTCGTCTGCCAGATACATCGGCATATCGAAATGATTGATCGTAACGACAGGTTCGATTCCGTATTTGAGCAGCTCGTCAAATACACTGTTATAAAACTCAAGACCCTCTTCGTTGATTTCTTTCGTTCCTTTCGGACAGATCCGGGACCACGAGACGGACAGCCGGAAGCTTTTAAAGCCCATTTCTGCGAAAAGCCGGATATCCTCCTGGTAATGATGATAGAAATCAGTCGCGGCGTGGCTCGGATAATAGCTTTCCGGGTCGATTAAGCCCGCAGCTCCGTCAGGCAGCTTTCCCATTCTCTCGGTCTGTCCGACCGCATTATCGTCTGTTTTATATGTGATCATCCGGGGATGGTCAAAGCTTCCGGCAGTGACCGCATCACTGGTTGCAGCTTCTCTCCCGCCGCTTAAGTAGGCTCCTTCATACTGGTTGGCCGCTGTCGCGCCTCCCCATAAAAAGCCTTTCGGAAAACCCTTTTTATGCATTTAAACTCCTGCGTTTTCTGTCTGAATCGTTTCGAGCGCTTTTTTAACTTGTTTCGAACCCTCCGGCTTATTATCGGTTTTTTCGACCGCTTCCGGCTTCCAGAAAAAGAAAGTGAGCAGAAAGCCC
>JAKJCD010000214.1 GCA_022706625.1 Bacillota bacterium
TTAAGCTGCAAGCTGATAAAATCAACAGAAAAATTAGAGAAAAACATGAAGATTAAAAGTGATAAGTCTTAGGCAAGTGTTGGGAGATCAGAAGTTTTGAGTGGATATTGTGTCCTGTTTGTCAAAACAAAACGCGGAATTAGAATAACGGTGCTTAAAAACTTCTCACTATTCTATCCGAAGCGTAAACAGAAAACGCTAGTCAATATCAAATAACCGAATATGTCAGTTATCAAAGAGGCAGACGCACAGGCGCAGAGCCGATAACACGCAGATTAGAAACGCGGTTATTGGCGGCTGCTGATACAAATCCAGGATATCTTCCATACAGGCCACAAAAGCAGATAAAGACAAATAAAAAGCAAGGCACCCTACATTGTAATTAGTAGAGTGCCTTGTTCTGTTTTTCGCACTTATTTTTCAACATCCACCACTACACCGGACTTGAATTCCACGGTGAATTTGTCCTCGTAAACGGTGACTTTTTCAATCAGCCGCCGGACAAGTGACTTTCTCATAATCCGAATTGGAGGTGGCAAGCTTCAACAGTTCCGTTTGCAGTTCCTCAAGCCGCTTATCGATACTAAGGCCTTGTCGCTTTCACGATTTATCTCTGCTCTTTCGGAAGATTGATATGACGGCATTACCGTGTCGGGTTTGCTCGGTGAGGGCTTGAAATAAAATGTGCTTCGCGGCACATTCAGCGTTTTACACATGGCGCTGATACTGTATTTATGCGAGTTTTGACGAATTATTCTGATTTTCATCCCATATATCAGCGCCGCTTGCTTTAAAATATCGTTCTCCATCGGTTACCTGCTTTCGTTGTTTCAACCTTTACAGCGCACACGGAGATGTGGTACACTATATTTGTGAATCAGAAGTGTTTTGCAGCTTAAATTAAATAATCGAGTAATAACCGATTTACGTTATCTTACCACGCATGGACAATAAAGCATTTCTTTTATGAAGTCCACATTACTGTAAATTCGCTGAAAGTGAAAGAAAGAAAAATGGAAAAAGCATACAAACTGCATCACAAATCACGATTATCAGCGGCGTGATGTCTGCGGCAACCGAGTCAATATCGGATATTCGGCAATTTTGGCGCCGTTCATTCCACTTTGGTACATGGGCGACGAATTCAATGCGCAGAGCGAGCGAGGAGTGCTTTACGATTTACCCGTAAATTATGACGATATGAATGACATCGATAACGCGTTTTTCCTCGAGGATGTTCGCCGCATGATAAATATCCGCCGAACAAACAGCGGCATCTTCGAAAGCTGGACAATGAATCACCGCGACTCAAACATCTGCAAGGTTACTGTGTCGGGGCAAAACTTCACTCAAAGCTACGCGCGCTACGCCGACGGGAAGGCGATTTTAGTTATTCCGAACAACAAAAACGGAGTTGTTTCGGCCACCGTTACCATACCGTTCGACGAATGCGGCATTGCAGGCCGCGACAGCTACACTGTCACCGATCTTATGACCGGCAGAGTAATTCTGTCTGGAACACGCGAAGAAATCGAAACATTTTATGTATCCGTGCCGTATAGTTATGTCGGCATTTTCGCCGTCGAATAATATGCGGCCCAAAAATGCGCCTGCAAGAACGACAGTAAGGACTGTTTCATCATGGATAGTATTCGCACACCACAATTGCTACAAGGAGAATATGAATATGACTGTAAAGCCATAATCAGGTTTTAAAGGTATGATCGCCCTGCGCGCTCTCGGTTTATTTTTAAGGAAACACTCATTTAATCTTCTTTACACACATCCCAAAACATAGTATAACAAAAGCAACAAAAGGCAAGGCGGTAAAGACAAATGAGCCAGATGACATTCAGCGATATTGAATATAGCGGGCGAAAGAAAACAACAAAGCGTGAGAAATTTCTTGACGCTATGGACAGCATCATACCGTGGGAGGAGTGGGCAGAATATATAAAGCCGCATTATCCGGACGGGAAACGCGGACGCCCCACCCGCGGCATCCTGACAATGTTGCGGATGTACCTTTTGCAAATCTGGTTCAATCTGTCGGACGAGGGTGTGGAAGATGCGATATACGACAGCTATGCCTTCCGCAAATTTATGAGGATCAATTTTATTGACGAACAGGTTCCTGACGCGACGACGCTACTTAAGTTTCGCCACATGATGGAGCAAAGCAGTATCGGGGAGCAGCTTTTCCGTGCCATCAATTATGTAATTGAACAAAGCGGATACATGATGCGCGGCGGAACCATCGTCGACGCCACCATCATCAGCGCGCCAAGCTCCACCAAAAACGAAGAAAAAGCACGTGACCCCGAGATGCATCAGGTCAAAAAGGGTAACGAATGGCGTTTTGGCATGAAAACTCATATCGGAGTTGACGCCGGCAGCGGACTTGTTCACTCAATGACCGTCACCCCCGCCAATAAACATGACATTACAGAAACAAGCAAATTGATTCGGGATGACGACGAGG
>JAKJCD010000215.1 GCA_022706625.1 Bacillota bacterium
CTTGAAATCTTTGATCAGTATAAGATTTTTTATATTTTCGGGTAAATATGTGCAATTTTCGCTGCCGTATTATTGGAAGGCTGATTCTTTGTCTTTAAAATCCCCGCAAATTCTGCATTTATTCATCATTAAAGCCTCATCAGGCACAGTGAAATACTCAGTCAAGGACGGTTTTAATCATTCCATCTCCATAAACACTTTATTAAATACATCATCGGCTTAACGAACAAATGCCATGGGATTATATTGGCAAGTGTTCCCAAAATGGGAAATATCTCTTGACATTTCCCGACGAATTGCTTATCTTGCCTTATGAGAATCATCGCGAAACGGGCACTGGTAGATTTCTGGGAGAAGAATCCGGCATATCGTGACGCGAAGGGTCAACTGGAGGCCTGGTACGTGGAGGTAAAATCTGCGGCCTGGCGCAAGCCCACGGATATTAAGGAGCGGTACAGAAATTCCAGTATTTTAAAATCGGGACGGGCAGTCTTCAATATCTGCGGTAACAAGTACCGACTTGTCGTGAAAATAAACTATCCCGCTCAAATTGTGTTTATCCGTTTTATCGGCACCCACGAAGAGTACGATACCATCAATGCGGAAGAGATATAAGCATGAATATACACCCCATAAAGAATAAAAAAGATTACGAGGCTGCCCTTCGCAGGATCGAATCGCTCATGGATGCGAAGCGCAATACACGGGAACTGGACGAACTCGAGGTGCTTTCCATTCTGGTAGAGAAATACGAGGACGAACATTTTCCCATATCCTTCCCCACTCCCGTCGAGGCGATCAAGTTTCGCATGGAACAGATGGGCCTCACCCAAACGGACCTCGCGGATATAGTTGGCAGCCGCTCCAGGGCCTCCGAGGTCCTCAGAGGTAAAAGGCCGTTGACCATTAAAATGATACGGTCACTTCACAATCGTTTGAACATACCCGCTGAAGTACTTATTAACACAGGCTAATATTGCAGTAAGTCCAAACGGCAATACAAAAAGTATACTCCTTTCTGTAAATTCAGTCCTTATGGGATTATCCGGAAAGAATTGAAATTCCCGCGAAAAACGCCGACTAGAATCGCACGGTGGTCATTGGCAGGATCGGAGAAAAGACCTGGTCCCGCGTAATCACTTATCGCGGACCTGCGATCAGGATAATATCCTTCTGCAGATTGCTGAAAGAAGAGGCGGCATTGTATGCCCGCAAGGTGCTAAAGGATCTGCGTTCGGCCGGCAGAGTGGAGTCCGGCGGCAAAGGCCCCGGGGCCTTGTGGCATAATAAGGGTAATATTCCTGAATAAGGGTAATAATAAGGGTAATAATAAGGGTAATATGGTTTCGCATCCCATTTCATCTTTTTTTCTTCTTGTTATTTTTTGTGGTCTTCTTTTTTTCTTCCAATTCAGATGATCCATCAATGCCAAACACCGAAGCGATATCGACATCATTCATAATTCGTTTGCTTTCAACCGGCTTTTTTTTAAGGAGTTTTTCCGATTTCTGGGCCACCGCGCTCGATATGAGCTTTTCCACCTCGATATTACGTAAGAGAAAAAACAGGGAAGGATCTTCGTCAAGCCTCGCTCCTACCCCGTATAAGACTGCAGCGACATGTTTGCACATGGATGCCCAATCGGGGCAGGAACAATTAAAGCTGATTTGCCCCGGCGAGGGGAAAAGGCCCCTGTCTTTAGCGGTGAAAAGTTCTTCCAGGGATTTCGGGAATTTTCCTTCTATCAATTCCGAAAGAGAGCCAAGTTGGCCTTCGCAGGTTGAAATAATATTCCCCCAGACGGCTCTGGGCAATGTCTTTATTGAAATGGATACTTTATAGGGCTTGGCGCGGCTTCCCTGCACGAGAGCCGTTATGTTACCCGCGTTTATTTGAAGGTCTAACACGGCGCCATGACGAACATAACTCCTTCCGCGGTCGATACGGTTTGAATAGTCGGCATATCGTTCAAGATTGCGAATCCAGGCGATTCCCCACCATGTCTTAGCAATTTTGTTCCCTGATATTACGATTGGTTTTATGTTATTATTTTTCTTCTTCAGCCTGTTTATGGCGTTTTCGGCCTTTTTTTTCTTTTCCGAAACCGGAATATATTCAGGATAATCGTAATAATCCATATCGCTCCTTCATGCGGAAAGGTTTAATAAGTTGAATAATTCTTCATTGCTCATTTCGCTTATCAGTTTTTCCTGCGCATCTGGAATTATATCTCTTACAAGCTTTTGCTTATCTTCAATCAGAAGGTTGATTTTTTCCTCGAGTGTCCCTTCGGTGATGAATTTATGAACAACGACATTTTTCTTCTGGCCGATGCGGAATGCGCGGTCGGTCGCCTGGTCCTCGACTGCCGGGTTCCACCATCTGTCAAAATGTATGATGTGGTTTGCGGCGG
>JAKJCD010000216.1:0-432 GCA_022706625.1 Bacillota bacterium
CTGCTTAATTTAACTGTGAATTTTCTGAAAACCTTGGGCAATTAAACTTGCAATCTTCATAAACTATAAAATGTAGCGCTAACTCTTTACTTTCTTTCCGTGTTTTTATATAATAAAATAGAGGAACTCTAAATTATAAGCATAATGGAGGCGTTTTAATGGCTATTCGATGTAAGCTATCCACTCTTATGGGTGAAAAGCGTTATAACATCCAAACCGTACATGAAAAAACAGGAATTGCGAGAAGCGCAATATCCAAGCTTTATCATGACAAGACCAATCGAATAGATTATGAAACTCTAAGTAAGCTTTGCGAATTGTTTGATTGTGAGGTAGGTGACCTGTTCGAATACTACAAGAGCGCAGGCATTAAAAACGATGGAAATGATTAAAAATAAAGATAATTTGTATATGGTATTACGATCGGATGGA
>JAKJCD010000216.1:442-2323 GCA_022706625.1 Bacillota bacterium
TTTGATTGTGATGCCGGTGACTTGATCGAATATTACAAAAGTATAGGTATGAAAAATAATGAAAACAATTAAAAACAAAGATAAAGATAATTTTTATATGGTGTTACGATCGGATGGAAGGAGGGTTATGAGATGAAGCTTACAAAGCCAATAGCTTACCGTATATATTCTATTTTAGGGTTTGCTTTTCTTTTTGCTTACCTGCTTTCCTTTCTTTTTGAGGGACAGGTTTTATACGGTCTTTTGGAGCATTTTAATGCAGATGCTTCACTTTACATAACCGGAGCGATTGCAGCGCATTTCGCTGGACTGTTTACAGGAGGATTTGTTTCAAAGAATATAGGCTCTGCCCGAAAAGTGATGATTTTCGCCATGGGGCTTTGTGTGCTCCTTTCCATCCCTTTTTATTTTCCGCCCTCCCTGTTATGGGCGATCGGACTGATTGCAGCCGGATATGCTTCCGGGTGCGCAGTAGCGGCATGGGGATTTTTTCTAAAAGCCTTCACGCCCAAAAATGAACGTTTGCGCTCCTGCGCCGATGTTCTGATTCTTTCAAACCTTCTGATGATCGCCATTAATGTGACATCCACATTATGGTCGCCTTTTGCGGCACTTAGCCTTTCACTAATATGCGTTCCTTTGGGCTGCTTTTTTATCCGACTGTTACCTGTGGCTCTGGAATCGAAAACCCCCTCATCCGTTAGGAACAATGAATCGCTCCGGAGTGACCATCCCCTGTGGATTTTAGCTCTGTTTGTTTTTATTATTACTATTAACTCCGGGCTGATGTATCAGGTCATCAATCCGGCCTTCGACCATCTGACCGGTTTGGTTAGCTGGTATTGGGCGGTGCCGTATATTCTAGCACTTATTATACTGCGAAGCATTCCTTTAAACAAAAAACGCTCCTCCGTTTTATACGTGGGTATGGCGATGATCATGGCAGCCTTTATTGCCTTTATGCTTCTCGGCCGGAAGGAAACCGAATATCTGATTATAGACACACTGATGCTTGGTGCTTGCGGTATCTTTGATTTGTTCTGGTGGAGTATCTTAGGGGAAATGCTGGATCACACAAATAGCTCGGCTAAAGTTTTTGGAATTGGGCTGTCGGCGAATGTGCTGGGAGTTTTATGCGGCGGTGTGCTTGGTATGGTTGTGACCTCTGCCGGACTACCCGGCGCCGAAATTGCGGTCATTGCTCTCTGTGTTGTATGTGTAACGCTGGTTTTGTTGCCACCCCTGAACCGCCGGCTGATCTTATTATTAAAGAGCCATACCTATTTAGCGGCGTATGACAATATGAGCCAGTCACAACAAACAGACATCATCCATAAGATAAAAACCCTTGATCCTCTGACTGTTCGGGAGAAAGAGGTATTGCAATTGATTCTTTCCGGTAAATCCAACCGTGAAATTGCAGGTACTTTATATATTAGCGAGAATACTGTTAAAACACATATAAGAAATATTTTTTCAAAATATGACGTCTCGAGTCGTGTGGAACTCGTCAGTACGCTGTTAAAGAACCAAACATCCGAATAATATATAAAAGCTCATAATATAATGCAAAATTGCCTCTCATGCTTTGGTATGAGAGGCTTTTTGTTGCAAACTCACCCTTTGGGATGATGCTTTATCTGACGATTTCCATTAGAATAAGAATGGAGGTGGTATAGTGCAAGTAAAAGTAATCCGTAAACAGCGAAATTTCTATGCCTTGTTTTTTGCATTCAGTACATTTCCTGCAGTTTGGCTTGGTGCCATAGCGAAAACCGAAGCCGCCATTGCTATCGGAACTGTCAGCGTTGCTTTTCTCATTTTGCTTATCAAAAAAAATCGTTTGCTCTATGATGCGACTCTCATCTGGGATAATCGTAT
>JAKJCD010000217.1 GCA_022706625.1 Bacillota bacterium
CGACCATGTTCAAGCATCGGTTGCCTGGCCGATTCAGGGTAATGTAAGCCTTGAATTCGGCGAAAGTTCCCCTTATCAGATTTTCCACACCGGTATAGATATAGCCGGGCCAATAGGTGACCCGGTTATATCATTTATGGATGGCAAGGTGATCTATGCGGACGAACTATCGTGGGGTTTCGGCAAGCATGTCAAAATAGACAATGGACACAATATTACATCAATATATGCTCACCTGAGTACAATAGACCCGAATATTCATGTCGGAGATAAAATTCCTGCTGGAACTATCATCGGGACGAGGGGCACCACCGGCTGGTCAACGGGCCCACACCTGCACTTTCAAACCAATATTTATGGGATTCCAGTAAACCCGAGAATCTTCTTAACAGGCAACCCTTAAATATCCTATACAGCACTATATATTTGTACTAAAAAAAGTCGAACACTCTCTTGACACTATCCCTATAGTGATACTATACTATCAATATAGGGATATATTGGAGGGTGGATGTCGTCATTGCAAATTGAATTATTTAAAGAACGGAATAGATCCTTGCCTGCTCAGGAAAAGGCTATTATTCCATTAGATCTACATCAGGATACTATTGTTAGCTCCCGCCAACATCATTCACTTGAAAATGCGCTTGACACTATTTTCGTGGAGCCGAAAGAGGAAACCAGGCTCGCTCGAGCTAGAAGAATTCTAGGAAACATTGCAACCGAGATGAATGACGATGAACTAATAAGCAGTTTAGCCCAATTTCAACATCTTCTTGAGTCCTGGTTTGATGACTACGAAAAATTGATCTTTAAAGGTAAGACTTTAAATCAAATATTAAATGGGGGTTAATATGGAAGGGGCAAATTTTTCATTAACAAAACCATCCGCAGGTGCTGTGATCTATCTGAGGGTTTCGACAGAGGAGCAGTGCGATAACTATTCGCTTGATACACAGGAGGATATCTGTCGCAAAGAAGCAGAGAGAAAGAATCTTTCGGTTCTGAAAATCTTCCGCGAAGAAGGTAAGTCAGCAAAAACAATCAATGGCAGACCACAACTTGTAGAGATGCTGGAATTCTGTCGAAAAAACAAAAAAGAGGTCAAGGCTATTATTATCTACCGCCTTGATAGGATATCCCGACAAACGGCTGACTATCTTGCCATCCGCAAAAAACTTGCTGAATGTGATATTAAGATGATCTCAGCCACTGAACCAACGGGAAATTCACCTACGGAAAAGTTTATCGAAACCATGCTGGCGGGTTTTGCCCAGATGGATAACGATGTCAGAAGCGAACGTACAAAAAACGGTATGAAAGCAAGGCTTCTTGCAGGTTTAAATACGGGATATGTGCCGCTGGGATATATAAACAGAAACGGATATGCAGTTAAAGACCCGGAGTCATTCGATAAAATGAAGGCCGCCTGGGAGCTTATGGCTGGTGGGACGAAAACCTTAAAAGAAATGGCAGAAATTCTGAACGAGCAGGGTTTAAGAGGTGGCGCTCCCGGCAGCAAAAAATTCATGCTTCGTCTTCAGACACTTAGCAGAATATTTCGCAACAAATTTTATATTGGTAAGGTTGTCTCAAAAAAATATGGAATTGAGATTCAGGGGCAACACACCGCCATGATCAGCGAGGAGCTGTTTTACCGTGTTCAGGCTGTCATCGATGGTAGGAGCACGAAAGCATTTATTCCAATCGCCAGATACAATCGTGACAATCCGGACTTCCCACTTAGAAGAATTGTGAAATGCGGTCATTGCGGCACATCCTTCACTGGTGCAGCCAGCAGAGGAAAAAGAGAGCGGTTTAAATACTATTTTTGCCGGAACCGTTGTGCCGGATCGAATGTTGCTGTAGAGACACTTCATAATGCCACCCGGACCAAGCTGAAGGAAATCTCTCTTGATGAGAAAACCATTACCCTGCTAAACGCATATATTCGCCGGACGTATTTTGATCGGGTTGCTACTCTGAGCAAGCGGCGGGAGCAGTCTGAAGCGGAACTTAAGAAGTTGTATGACTTTAGACAAGCCCTTATACAAAAAAACCTCGAGGGGACTTACTCCGACGAGATCTTTAAAGAACAAAATGCAATTATTGAAGATAAGATAAAATCCATTAAGATCGCACAAGATGACGAGCTGCTAACAAAGTATAAGCTGGAAAATATATTTGAATTCATCCAAAGCAAGCTAAATAATCTCTCTGAAACTTACGAAAATGCCGAGCTTGGGCAGAAGAAAATGTTGTTGTGTTCGATATTCCCCCAAGGTTTGCAATTTGAGCGAAATGCTTATTCGAACA
>JAKJCD010000218.1 GCA_022706625.1 Bacillota bacterium
ATTGAAGAAAAATTTTCAATTGGTTTCTTTCCATCAATGGAAATATATCTAACTATAACTATGCCCGTAAGCTCATAAAGCCTTGCATAGCAAGACTTTATGAGCTTAAAATAGATATACTGAACTAGCTTCAATCGTTTTTCCCCCGTCTACGGCCTAAAATGAATGAGTATACTGACAACTATCCTGGTTTTCTTCCACCGCCGCTTCACTTAATGCAATCACTTCATAATTTGCTTTACTTACACACTGATGAGGAATTTCTCCGTGTTCCGCCATTGAAGAATAGCGTGTTCCGCCTACAACAATGTGGCCTAAAACTTTTATTTCAAGGGGATGAAAAATATCAACAAATCTCTGTGTCAATGCCCTATCTTCCGGAGAAAAATTTGTGGAGCCGCCAGGATGATTGTGGGCTAAAATTATCGCCCTGCAATCACAGGCAATGGCATATTTCAATACCTCTCTGGGATAAACAACTGCTTGTCCAACACTCCCTTCAGACATAGTCCTTGTTTCAATCACATTATTGCCGTTATCCAGAAAGGCAACCATAAACCTCTCTTTATCTTTCATGCCACCCAAAAGAGCTAAAAAATACTGTCCCGATACGGTTGATGAATTAAGCGTAATCTTCTTCTCACTTTCGTAGATTTTCAGGAGGTTATAAGAAGCTATGAATTCATTGAGCAGCCCTATCTTTTCAAGCTGTTTTTCATTTGGTTCCATGATATGAGGGTGCTCCAAGATATTAAAGGGGTTGTTTTCTTTTGCATACTGCCGTACCTTTTTGTAGGGCAGTCCTGTTAAAGTTATCAGCCCTTTTAAGAAGCTTTCGGTATGCTGCAAATTTTTCTTCATGTTATGCCTGCCCCCTTTCCTCACCAAATACCTCAATAACAGCTTTTAAGCTTTTCAGCTTCTCATAAGCCTCCTGGGATAAGTCAAGTTCAAGTGATTCGAGATGAAGAAAAAAGTTATCTACTCCCATGTTTTGAAAACATCTATAAATCTTTTCTTCCGCATCAGCATCCAATCCGATCAGCAGAGACAATAAAGCTACACACTTCTTGTATTCCGCATTTCTTGATTTTTCTAAATTCATCTCATCTTCCACCTTTCATGCTATTTATCCATAAAACTATTTTGTTTCTTTGTCTGATGTTGAATATTTCTTAGAGTGGGCAGTTCACTGCATAGGTCACGATGAACCGTACCACAGTTCACCAAATAAACAGACTGCCCCCTTGGTGTAAAGTAAAGTTTTTTCAGAGTTACCCCATCCCTGATTTCAAAAAATACATGTTGCTGCTCTTGCCCCCGTTCTCACGCCACCGCTGCTCCTTGCGAAGATAACCGCTCTTTTCAATGTCTGCGATGGCTCTTTTTACGGTGCTCCGTGACAGCTTCAGTTCTCTGGCAATGGTACCGATCGCCGGATAGCATTTGCCGTCCCTGTCCGCCCTGTCACGAAGGTACATGTAGACGGCTACAGCCCTATGGGGAAGCTCTGATGCATAAAGTGATTTAAAATAGCCCATCAGGCACCTCCTAATCTGTGCGCAGCGGCGTCTCCATCTGCTGCTGTGCTTTTATCTTTGTCTGCAGCCTGGACTTCAATGCTTTCCCCTGAATCTCTTCAGCAGGTGCAAGGGATATGCCGCCTTGAGCTGATGTGGAGTATGGTCCCTGTTCTTCTATATCTTCATATGGTATATGCCTTTTGACGATTTCCTCTTCCAGCTCTTTTTTGTCAGCATAGGCAACCTTGCGGGCGAATTTTTCCTGCAGTTCATACACCTTTTCAAACCGGATACCCCATTCAATGAACAGCTTTAAACTGGTTTTCATAGGGCAGGCGCCGGTCTTTGCGACAATGAAGCTGCCTTTGGGCAGGGTCTTCAACTCATCGGGAGTCATCAGGGGACGCTGGATCATTTGCAGGGATTGGGATGGATCATGCTTCCCCCGGGTAACCGAACCTGATAAAACCGTCTTATTGCCAAGACTTCTGGAAAGTATCTCCGCTGATTCCGAGTTTGGGGCAAAGCCTCCGAAGATGGTATCCTGGCAGTTGTCAATGATGATAGCAGCTCCTTCCTTGCCGTAGTTCTTTTCAAGCTGCGCAAAGCTCTGTATGATGGCCACGATGGAAACACGGCGGGAACGGGAAGCGGAAAACATCATCTCTGCACATTCAATTTTTGGTATAGTGCCGATCTCATCCAGGTACATCATGACACGGTTTTGAAGCTTTCCTCCTTGCTCATCGGCCACCGACAGTATCTCCCGGTACAACTG
>JAKJCD010000219.1 GCA_022706625.1 Bacillota bacterium
AGATATTTGTTAACGGAGGCGGAAGTCTGATCCAGGATGTCACATCCTCAAGGTCACTATATTTCTATCTGTTCACTCTGAAAGCGGCAAAGTGGTGCGGCTGCAAGATAATCATGTACGGCTGCGGCATTGGCCCGATCAATTCGGTGAAAAACCGGCGCATAGCCGCAGGGGTGCTTAACAGCACCGCTGATATCATAACATTGAGAGACAGCATATCCCTTGAATTGTTGAAAGAGATGAAGGTCGAAAAACCTGAGATCATCCTTGCGGCGGATCCGACGGTTAACATTAAAAAAGCTGACTCCGCAAAGGTTGAAGCGGCATTTGCTGAAGAAGGCATACCAATAGGCATTCGGAAAATTGGCTTTTGTCTTCGCAATTGGCCCGACTTCAAGAATCCTTTAGTAGTGGGGGAAGCCGCTGATTATGCGTGGAAGACCTATGGGGTAACCCCGGTATTCCTGCCCATAGAAATACCTAACGATATATCGGCTGCAGACATAGTTACTGCGAAAATGACAAGTCAGTATTATGCCTGCAGGCGAAAGCACAGCGTCGAGGAGATAATAGGGATGCTGGGTTCAATGGAAGCAGTGGTAGGCATGAGGCTTCATTCGTTGGTTTTCGCCACTGCCGGGGGAGCGCCGGTAATCGGTATTTCTTATGATGTTAAAGTGGATAGCTTTATAAAAGACATAGGATCCTCAGCCTGCATTCCTTTAACTTCTCTATCGAAGGATAATCTTTGCAGGGAAATCGATTTGGTAATGCAAAGGGGCCATCATAGAGCGGAGCTTGTTGCGGACAGGTTAAAACAGGCCCAGAAGATAAATATCGATGCGGCCGGACGGCTTTTGGCCCGTGAAAGGAGGGCATGACGATGCGGCAGATCGTCTGCATTTCCACTTCGAATTACTATCCTGTCCCCACCCGCAAGCAAAATGTGATGAATCGGCTAAAGGATGCGGAGATCCTTTATATCGATCCGCCGGTTTCCCTCCTTGCACCTATGAGAGACAGATCAGCTGCTAAAAGGTTGATGGCATACAGAAGGCCGGGCCGGAAAGTGCGGGAGAATATAACAGTATCCGCACCTCCCCCCGTTTTACCGTTTTTCAACAGATATCGTATTCTAAACAGGATAAATCAAAGGGCACTGGCCCGCTATATCAAGGACAGAATGAAGGAACTGGGGTTTACGGACCCTTATCTGTGGTGTTATTCACCCACATCCTGTGACCTGACCCACCTTATTCCCAATAAAGGTGTGATTTATGATTGTGTCGACAGGCACTCCGCTTACAAAGGAATGATCGATCCCAAGGTTGTGGACAGGATGGAGGAGGAGCTGGCTTCTGCCTCATCTTATGTATTCTGCACAGCTTCGGGCTTGTATGATACCCTGCGTGAATTCAACAGCAACATCAGCATGATACCAAACGGTGCGGATTATGAGCTTTTCTCGCGTGCTGCGATGCCGGGGGAAAAAAGAGATAATGCAAAAAAGCCTGTCTTCGGCTTTGTCGGCATGCTTCAGGAATGTATCGACTATGACTGCATGAAGGCTGTTGCGGAAGCTTTTCCCGAGGGAGAGCTGGTGCTCGTTGGGCGAAGCATGCCGGGGGTGGATCTGTCTTCCCTTCGTGAATATCCGAATATCCGGTTCGTGGGTTTGGTCTCTCAGGAGAGGCTGCCGGATATTATCAGGGAGTTTGATGTCTGCCTGAATATTTTTAAAGAAGGCCGGTTGTCCAAAGATGTGAGCCCTTTAAAATTCTACGAATACCTTGCCACGGGAAAGCCTGTCGTCAGCACGAGGGAGCCGTTGCAAGTCACGGATTATTCCGATGTTGTATATATTGCTGAAAACACGGATGATTTTGTGGTAAAATGCAGACAGGCCTTGCAGGAGAATGATCCCGCAAAGTCAAAAAAACGTATGCAATACGGAAAGCTCTGCTCCTGGGATGAAAGGGTACGGCAGATGGAGCAGATTTTAACGGAGAGCGGGATATTTTAATCACTGATGCGGGCAGACGATCCTGTATGCTCTTGAGGAATACAAATTTTATATGCTGCGGAGGTCGGAATGAAGGTAGTAAATGAAAAAGGAAAACTTTTTGGGATCATCAATGTAGTTGATCTTTTGATCCTGGTCGCGGTCATTGCCATCGCAGGGGCGATCGGCTTGCAGCTGTTCGGGCAGAAAATCAATGACGTGGTATCGCCCCAGGTGGAGCTTACGGCGGAAGTGGTCATCGTCGGCACTCCTCCAAGGTTGGTGAGCG
>JAKJCD010000021.1:0-7746 GCA_022706625.1 Bacillota bacterium
CGGGTATTCCGGCCTTAGCCGCCCATATGTTCCTAATATACTTCGGAGCATCGATGTTTTTTACACCTCCATACGCTCCGGCGGCCTATGCGGCCGGCACATTAGCCAACGCAAGCCCTATAAAGGTAGGACTTCAGGCGATGCGATTAGGTATCGTAGCGTATTTAGTTCCGGTAGTAATCTGCTATAATACGGACTTGTTGCTGGTTGGTAACGTGTTTGATATATTAATTAGCGTAATAACTGCTGTAATCGGAATCGCAATACTCGCAGCTGCTTTAGAAGGGTTTTTACTTACAAAACTCAACGCAATTCAGAGGGTTTTGTTAGGCGTAGGTGGAATTTTAGCGTTTATACCCAACTTAACGGCCAGTATAATCGGTATTATTATAATTGCGTTTGTAGTCGCTTCAAACATTATGCAATACAAAAAGAAAGATAAAAAAGTAGAGTTTTAAGGAAAGAAGCAGAGATTAACCCTCTGATGTTAAATATTATAACTTCAAAGTAAAAACGATGCACAACCTGGTGCCGACGGAATTTCTCCAAAATCAAGGACACTTAAAAGGGTGAGAGGCTAGCTGCTAATTATGGTTAATATATATAGGAAGTCTTTTTTTCACCGCATAAAAAGAAGGACAAATTCCCCCAAAGGCTTTACTTATAGGCAAAAACGAAATATAATAAGACTAGTTTATTATTTCACGAATAGTCGGATAACAATCTAATTGATCCAACTGAACTGCGGCAGGTATCGCAGTTTATAATATTCCTTGAACAGGAGGCGAGGCAGTGGCGATCGAGCAGATCAGACAAATCAGAGAAGCGGAAGAACAGGCTGAACAAATCCGCAAAAAAAGCAGTTCAGAAGCAAAACAGATGACGGCGGAGGCTGAACGTTTGGCCGCACAGCTTGTTGAGCAGGCACAGCGCCAAGGCGAGGAAAGCTATAAGAAAACTCTTTCGGAAGCCCAAATCGAAGCGCAGCACAGCTATAACCACATCATAGAAAATGCGGGAGGGGAGATAAAACATCACATAGCGCTTGCAGAGAACAACATGGAAAAGGCTGTTTCCATTATTACAGGAAAGGTTGTGAAATAGGTGTCAATTGCCAGAATGAAAAAGCTTTCTGTCATCGGCCTTGTTTCCCACCGGGAAGCCCTGATGGAAAAGCTTATGGCCTTAGGTGCGGTAGAGATCACCGATCAGGAAGAAAAACTCGGGGATGATCGATGGAAGCAAATGGTTAAAAGGGATGCGGATGAAAGAACCGTTTCGGAGTATGAAGGGCGAATCGCCAAAGTAAGCCAGGCTCTTGATGTCATTGATAAATACGGCACGCAAAAAAAACCGTTGCTGCATACCAGAAAGCCTATCACATTTCCGGACTTTAAAAAGGCGTTAGAGGATGAAAGAAGCATCGAGGAAAAGGTAGGCCTGATTAATTCCCTGTCAGCCCGTCTTGCCGAGCTTTCCGGCGCTATTAATAAAACAGAGACGTTAAAGATGTCCTTGGAGCCTTGGAGGGAGTATGACATCCCTCTGGAAGAACAGGGAACAAAGACGACGGATCTATTCCTATGCGTAGCCCCGGCATCAGCCGATGTCAACCTGTTTATGAAAGGTTTGGAGGACAAGGTTCCGGCAAGCTTGATCCGGCTGGTGGCAAGCGACGCAGAGCAGCACTATTTTTATATTTTGAGCGCAAAAACAGAGCGCAGTTTTATTGATGAAATTTTCCGTGAATGCGGATTTTCGAAAATTCAGTTCAGTGATCTTTCAGGGACGGTCAAGGAAAACATTGAAGCACTTGAAAAAAAGTCGGACGAGCTTGCGGAAGAAAAGCTTGGCATTGAGGATACTATACGTTCTCATGAAGTCGATAAACAGAGTCTGGAATTGTTTTATGATAAGCTGATCATTCACAGGGACAGAGCTGACATCCGGCAGAACTTGCTGGTGACGGAGAGTGCCTTTTCTTTTGACGGATGGTTTCCGGCCAGGGCTGAGAGCAGGGTAAGCAGCTTGCTTTCTGAGATGGGCTGCTATTTTGAGATCGAGGATCCTGCCAAAGGGGAGGATACACCTGTACTATTATTGAACGGCAGCTTTTCCACAGCTTTTGAAGCTATCACGAGACTTTATGCCCTCCCGGATTCAAGGGCTATCGACGCCACACCTTACTTTTCTCTTTCTTATGCCGTTTTTTTCGGCATGATGCTGGGCGATGGCGCATATGGGATCATCATGGCGGTCATAACCGGGCTGATTTTAAAAAAATACAAGCTGGAAGGCATGAAGTACCGGATGGTGAAGCTTTTCTTCTATTGCGGTATTTCTACCGCTTTCTTCGGAGCCCTGTTCGGAGGCTGGTTCGGCGACATCGTCACCGTTGCCGGGAAGACTTTTTTCAATGTGGATATTACCGTACCTCCTATTTGGTTCAATCCTCTGGATGATCCGATGAAGCTTCTTATATTCTGCTTCATAATAGGGGGAATCCATATCTTTATCGGAATGGGACTTTCCGCATGGTTGTCCATAAAAGACGGAAGACCCTTGGATGCTGTCTTTGATGTAGGGCTTTGGTACCTCTTACTTATCGGCGCCACCTTGCTCCTTATCGGAGTCATACCCGATGTTGCAAAGTGGATGGCTATTATCGGTGCAGTGGGCATACTGCTTACGGCGGGCCGGAATAAAAAAGGCATCGGAAAAATCATCGGGGGTCTGGGAAGCCTTTACGGAATCACCGGCTATCTGTCCGATGTGTTGTCATATTCCAGATTGTTGGCTTTAGGTTTGGCTTCAAGCGTCATCGCTTCGGTGGTGAATACTATGGGATCTTTCGGAGGCTCCGGCATAAAAGGTGTAGTGTTGATGACATTTGCATTCGTTGTGGGCCATACTTACAACTTTGCCATCAACGGCCTGGGCTCATTCGTGCATTCCTGCAGACTGCAATACGTGGAGTTTTTCGGGAAATTCTACGAAAGCGGCGGAGAAGCCTTTCAGCCTTTTGGTGAAAATACAAAATATGTAGATATTCTAAGGGAGGAAAACTAAAATGAATTATCTGTTATTCGAAAATGTACTCTTTAACGGAATCTTTCTTGCGATGGCCGGCGCCGCTATGGCGGCTCTTGCGGGGATCGGAAGTGCGATCGGTATCGGGATTGCCGGTCAGGCTGCCGCCGGTGTCATCTCCGAGGATCCGAAGAAATTCGGACAAACCCTGATATTGCAGGCTCTTCCCGGTACACAGGGTATCTATGGATTGTTGATAGCATTCCTCATCATGACCAAAATCAGCCTTTTAGGCGGGGACGGGCCATTAGAAATATCTATGGCTCAAGGGGCATACATTTTTGCTTCCGCCGTTCCTGTGGGATTAGTCGGCATTTTCTCCGGCATAGCGCAGGGGAAATCATCCGCAGCCAGCATCATGCTCATTTCAAAAAGACCCGAAGAGCTGGCAAAAGGAATGGTATATCCGGCAATGGTAGAAACCTATGCTGTGCTGGCTCTTCTTATTTCCTTCCTGATGCTCAACGGCGTTCAGGTATGAGCCGGCGGCAAAGAATAAGGATGGAAAACGATGAGCATTGAAAATATTACGGAAAAGATCCTGGCTGAGGCCGGGGAAGATAGCAGACTCGTACTGGAAGCAGCCGGGAATAAAAGCCGTGACATAACGAAAAAGGCGGAAGAACAGGCAGAAAAAATCCGGGAAGAATTCCATGCCAAGGCAAAGGAAGATGCCGCTCTTTTACAGAGCAGAAAAACTTCCGTTGCGGAGCTTGAGGTTCGTAAAATGAGATTGGGAGCCAAACAGGCCCTTATCTCCCGGTGTTTTGACGCCGCTTTGAACCGGCTGGCTGAAATGCGGCAAGAAGAGTATCAGGACTTCTTGGTATCAACGATCCTAAAAACAGGCGTGGAGGGAGCGGAGCTGCTCCTCAACCCAAAGGATCGCAGGGCTATTGGTGAAAAGATAGTTCAAAAGGTCAACGAAACGGGCAAGGCCGGAATGCTGACCTTGTCAGAGGATACCATAGCCGCAAAAGGCGGTTTTGTATTGCGTAAAGGATCCATGGAGATAAACTCTACTCTTGAGGTCATGGTAAACGGGATCCGTGAAACAGCCATCCCGGATGTTGTTAAGGTATTGTTTGACTGAAGGAAGCTTACAAAATTCCGGATCCTTTCAGCATGAAAACAGTTAAGGAGGAAGGGCTTTGGGCATAGACCAAGGAAAAAAAGACTATGTTTTCGCTTCCTCGCGGGTACGCAGTGTTGAAAAATACCTGCTGTCCCGAGATAAAGCGGAGGCTATGACAAACAGCAAGACGCCGGAAGACGCACTTAAGATCCTGTGTGACTTGGGATATAGTGACGGCTCCGAAGCCTTTTGCCTCGGGCAGTTTGAAACCCTGCTTGCCCGGGAGATCAAAAAGGCCTATTCTTTCATCTGCGGCATTGCCCCGGATAAGTCGGAGCTTTACACTTTTTTATATCCCTATGATTACCATAATTTAAAAGTATTGATGAAAGCCGAGTTTCTGGAAACGGATCCTCAGCCCTTTCTCGTAGATGCAGGGACGATTCCGGCGGCGCAGATGGCAGTATTGATCAGGGACCGCAGTTTCGTGTGGCTTACGGACAGGATGAGCAATGCGCTCCTTGAGGTTTGCGATGTATTCGCGCGAACAGGCGATCCTCAAATCATAGATTTGATTTTTGATAAGGCTTGCTATGCCGAAATGAAGAATGCGGCAGCCGCCAGCGGGAGCAAGTTTATAATTGATTATGTGGAGCTTCAAATAGATATCACCAATCTCAAATCCTTTGTCAGGATCAGGCAGATGGGGAAACCCTGGGACTTTTTTTCTCGGGTGTTCATTGACGGGGGGAGGATCCAGGACAAGCTTTTCATAGGAGGATACGATGAACCCTACGAGCAGTTTGCGGAAAAACTGATCCCTTACGGTCTTTCGGCGCCCATGTTCGAAGGAGGCGCCATGCTGAGGGAAACCGGCCGCTTCACTGCCCTTGAAAGATTATGTGAAAACCGGATCATGGAATTTGCCAAAGGGGCTAAGTATGTGTCCTTTGGAATAGAACCTCTTGCAGCGTATTTGATCGCAAAGGAAGTTGAGGTCCGAACCGTACGAATCATAATTACCGGCTTGCTTCAGGGACTCCCGAAAGAAGAAATATCGGAGAGAGTGAGGGATACTTATGTATAGGATCGGAGTGATCGGTGATCGGAGCAGCGTATTGGGTTTTAAAGCTGTAGGGTTGGATGTCTTCCCTGCAGAAGATGCAGCAGAGGCGAAAACCATCCTCCACCGCATCGCAAAAGAAGAGTATGCGATAGTTTATATAACAGAAAAATTGTGCCAGGGCATGGTCGAAGATATCGAGAAGTACAAGGATGTGCGTATCCCCGCCATCATACCCATCCCGGGGATCGACGGAAGCCACGGCATCGGTATGGCTAACCTAAAGAAGGCCGTTGAGAGGGCCGTCGGCGCAGATATTCTGTTCAGCAACGATTAAAACCGGGCTTTGAGCCGATAAATATAGTAAAGGGGTGACTGAAAAAGTGAACCAGGGTAGAATAGTGAAAGTATCCGGCCCGTTGGTCGTAGCCGAGGGCATGCAGAATGCCGATATGTTCGACGTTGTTCGGGTAGGAGATCAGGGACTTATCGGTGAGATCATAGAAATGAGGGGGGATGCAGCCTCCATTCAGGTATATGAAGAAACCGCAGGATTGGGACCGGGGACAAAAGTCGTCAGTACCGGAGTGCCCTTGTCCGTGGAACTGGGGCCCGGCATGATAGAAAGCATTTATGACGGGATACAAAGACCTCTTACGGAAATACTTGAACTCACAGGACCCAATATCAAAAGAGGCATAGATGTAAAACCTCTTTCCCGGGATAAAAGATGGACTTTCGTTCCCACTAAGGAAGCCGGTCAACAGGTTGAACCGGGAGACATCATAGGAACCGTACAGGAAACAGTCATAGTTGAACTGAGGATTATGGTCCCTCATGGAATAAAAGGTGTGATCAAGGAAATCAGAGCAGGAGATTTCACCGTTGAGGATGTGGTCTGCGTAGTTGAAAAGGAAGACGGCACTTTAGCAGATATAACCATGATGCAGAAATGGCCGGTTCGCCGAGGGAGACCCTATAAAGAGAAATTAGTCCCGGAGATGCCCCTTCTGACAGGGCAGAGAGTCATTGACACCCTGTTTCCTATAGCAAAAGGCGGCGTTGCGGCAGTTCCCGGCCCATTCGGAAGCGGCAAGACCGTCGTGCAGCATCAGCTGGCCAAGTGGGCCGATGCGGATATAGTTGTCTATATCGGCTGCGGAGAGCGGGGCAATGAGATGACGGATGTTTTGATGGAATTCCCAGAACTCAAAGACCCTAAATCCGGCGAACCGCTGATGAAGAGGACCGTTCTTATCGCAAACACCTCAGACATGCCTGTAGCTGCCAGAGAAGCCTCTATCTATACAGGTATAACTATTGCGGAATACTACAGGGATATGGGCTATTCCGTAGCCCTGATGGCCGATTCCACATCAAGGTGGGCAGAGGCCCTCAGAGAAATGTCCGGACGGCTGGAGGAAATGCCCGGGGAAGAGGGCTATCCCGCATATCTCGCATCCCGGCTGGCTCAATTCTACGAGAGAGCCGGCAGGGTCGTAAATCTGGGGTCCGACGGACGGGAAGGCGCGCTTTCTGCCATTGGTGCCGTATCCCCTCCCGGAGGAGATATATCCGAGCCTGTCTCACAGGCCACCCTTCGTATTGTAAAGGTGTTCTGGAGTCTTGATGCTGCCCTTGCTTATGCCAGGCACTTCCCTGCCATCAACTGGCTTTCCAGCTATTCCCTCTATATCGATCGCCTCTCAAAATGGTTTAGCGACAATGTAGATAAGGAATTCCCCTTGTTAAGGAGCCAAACCATGAAGCTCCTCCAGGAAGAGGCGGAACTGCAGGAAATCGTCCAGCTGGTAGGTGTGGATGCCCTGTCATTCCAAGATCAATTCAAGCTTGAAGCCTGTAAATCAATCCGGGAAGACTATCTGCATCAGAACGCTTTTCACGAAATAGACACTTATGCTTCAATGAACAAGCAATATAAATTGCTTAAGCTTATTATGGAATATTACAAAAAAGGCAGCGATGCCATCGAAAAGGGAGCTGAGTACAAAGATTTGGTATCCATGCCCCTTCGTGAGGCTATAGGCCGGTTCAAATACATCGAAGAGGCGGAAACAGATAAGAGTTATGAAGCCCTGATGGAGGAACTGACCAAAGGCATACAGGATTTGATCAGCAAGGGAGGTGAGCAGGATGATTAAAGAATACAGAACGATATCCGAAGTTGCCGGCCCTCTGATGCTGGTTCGGGATGTGGAAAATGTGACCTACGATGAATTGGGTGAAATCGAACTGCAAAACGGCGAGACCCGTCAGTGCAAGGTGCTCGAGATCAATGGCAGCAATGCCCTTGTTCAGCTCTTCGAAAGCGCCGCAGGCATAAATCTTGCTGATAGCAAGGTGAGGTTCCTGGGCCGCGGGATCGAATTAGCTGTGTCGGAAGACATGCTGGGCCGTGTGTTTGACGGTTTCGGAAGACCCATAGACGGTGGAACGGAGATAATCGCCGACAAGAGGATGGATATCAACGGCTTGCCCATGAACCCGGCAGCCAGGG
>JAKJCD010000021.1:7756-18971 GCA_022706625.1 Bacillota bacterium
ACTACCCGGCAGAATTTATCCAAACCGGAGTATCCGCTATTGACGGTTTGAACACCCTGGTAAGAGGACAAAAGCTGCCGATTTTTTCCGGATCCGGACTGCCCCATGCCGAGCTTGCAGCTCAAATCGCAAGACAATCCAAGGTTTTAGGCGGAGGAGAAAACTTTGCCGTTGTATTTGCCGCCATCGGCATCACCTATGAAGAGGCGGAGTTCTTTATTTCTGACTTCAAGAGAACAGGAGCCATCGACAGGACCGTTCTTTTTACGAACCTGGCAAACGATCCGGCTATCGAGCGTATCTCAACGCCTCGTATCGCTCTGACCGCTGCTGAATATCTGGCCTTTGAAAAGGATATGCAGGTTCTTGTTATTCTGACGGACATCACCAACTATGCGGAAGCTCTGCGCGAGGTCTCCGCCGCTCGTAAGGAGGTCCCGGGAAGAAGAGGCTATCCGGGCTATCTTTATACGGACCTTGCAACTTTGTATGAGAGGGCAGGAAGAAAGAAGGGCCACCGCGGATCTATCACACTTATTCCTATCCTCACCATGCCTGAGGATGACAAGACCCACCCTATACCCGACTTGACGGGATATATCACTGAAGGACAGATCATCTTATCCAGGGATCTTCACAGAAAAGGTATCGTGCCTCCCGTCGATGTACTTCCGTCTCTGTCACGTCTAAAGGATAAAGGAATCGGCAAAGGCAAAACAAGGGAAGACCATGCCGATACCATGAATCAGCTTTTCGCCGTTTATTCCCGTGGAAAGCAGGCTAAGGAGCTTATGGCCATTTTAGGCGAAGCCGCCTTAACGGATGTTGATAAACTTTATGCTAAATTTGCAGATGCTTTCGAAACTCAGTATGTTTCTCAAGGTTACGAAGCCAACCGCACTATCGAAGACACCTTGGATATCGGGTGGAAATTGCTCGACATGATGCCCAGAGGGGAACTGAAGCGTGTCAGGGACGAGTATCTTGACAAATATCTGCCCTGTGTTTGCGAAGTAAATAAAAAAGATTAAAGGGGGGTGACACGGTATGGCACGACTTAACGTGAATCCTACCAGAATGGTGTTGACCTCTTTGAAAAAGAAGCTGACAGTGGCCGTCAGGGGCCACAAGCTCATGAAGGACAAAAGGGATGAGCTGATGAAGCAGTTCCTTGAACTTGCCCGACGCAACAAGGTGCTTAGGGAAGAGGTTGAGCGGCAGTTGACCGAGGTCTACAGAAACTTCGCAATAGCCAATGCGGTCATGTCCTCCGAAATGATGGAGGAGGCTTTGATGTACCCGAAACAGGGGGTCTCCATCGAACTGGGGAGAAAGAATGTAATGAGCGTAGATGTGCCGGTCTTTGATTTTAAAACGACAACGGACGATCAAACCGACATCTACCCTTACGGTTTTGCCACCACTTCCGGGGAACTGGACAAAGCCATCGCAAGGCTGGCGGAAGTATTTCCCGCATTGCTGCAGCTTGCGGCGATGGAAAAGGAAGCAGCCTTGCTGGCTGAGGAAATTGAAAAAACCCGGCGCCGGGTCAACGCGCTGGAATATGTCATGATCCCCAACCTGAAAGAGACCATAAAATACATCAAAATGAAGCTTGATGAAAATGAGAGGGGCAACCAGACCCGGCTTATGAAGGTCAAGGATATGATGCTGGCGGCGGCCATTAAGGAAAAACAGGCCCAGTCAGCCGCCGCCTTCGCCGATTATACAAACAAGCATTAACAATTTGTCACAATGATAAATACATCGTTACAGCCACGAGGTTTTCCCGTGGCTGTTCTTTATTCGAAACAACCTCCATAGCCTGGCTGCCTCTTCGCATTTCGAGGTCTGATAGCTTTCACCGCCATCTTTTATAACAGAGGAATGTATTAGACAAAATTCCGGATCTGTCTCAATAAATCCGGGAAAAGCAACGGAAATCAAACAAATTATCGGTTTCCGTTGCTTTTAGGGCCGAAAAAGGTGGGAAAATCAATAAAAAGCAACGGAAATGAGAGAAAAGGTAGTATTCTGTTGCCTTTTTACCGAAAAAGGCAACAGAAATCGTAGAATTGTTAAAAATCCGTTGCTTTTAGGGTCAAAACGGATTGGAAAATCAATGAAAAGCAACGGAAATGAGAGAAAAGGTTATATTCCGTTGCTTTTTAAGGGATAGGGACGGCTTTTATCAGAAAGCCGTTTTCCGCCACCTTTCTTAGATAAGTGATTAATCATAATATAACTCATTTATCTTAGGCTCATTTATCTTAAACTAAAAATTTAATATTTATTAATTGACGGAGTAGAGAAAGTAGAGTACCATATAAATGGAAAAATATGTTAATAAGTATAAGCCTTCGCTTGTAAGGGTTAACGAAGAATTAAGGAGGTTTTAGTAATGGGAATAGATAAAACCATAGACATTATGAAAGATATTAAATTGATACATCAAAGTCTAATAGGAACATTGGAAGAAGAGTTAAAGGATTTACCGGAAGGGCGACTGATAAGCAGGAGGATTCGAAACAGTATTAGATACTATTATTGCCAAGGTAAAGCTAATGGGGAAAAGAAACTGGCAGAAAAATATATTTCACAGGATTGCAGGGAATTAGTACAAAAACTGATGCGCAGGCAATTTGTTGAAAAGAGCTTGCACATATTAAGAAATAACATTAAGGCGGAAGAATGTTTTATAAGAAAATACTTACCGTATGAACCCGAAGACATCGTTGAGGGTATATCTAAGACGCATAAGGGGGCACCTTATGAATTTCTGCCCGGTTATTCAAATAATTCTGGTAAGCCAAAATGGGTGCAAGAACCTTATATTAAGAATGAGAGCTACCCAGATGGCTTGATACATAATACTGTGAGCGGATTAAAAGTCAGATCAAAATCTGAATCTATAATCGTCGGCCTGTTGGAGGCATATAAAATCCCTTTTCGTTACGAAGCACAATTGTCATTGGGTAGCCAGACTTTTTATCCCGATTTTACGATCCTCAGACCAAAGGATGGGCAGATTTTGTACTGGGAACACTTTGGAAAGGCAGATGACAGAAAGTATAGTATATCAATGTATCAAAAGATTGAAACTTATATAAATAATGGGATAATACCCGGAATCGACTTGATTGTCACATTTGAAACAGAGCGAGCCGTCGTTGACCAAAAAAACCTTACGAAAGTAATCAAAGCATACATTATTGAATAGAACGATTTCACTATACCCTACATTTTTTCAGCATCTATAAAGGATTAATATGACGGGTCAGCAAATCAAGTTTTCTGAATCGTCAGACAAGCATAATTTTTTACAAATGGCTTTACAATAGCTGTGATAAGTTGCATAATATTATGAGTTGACGAATTTCATTACCTATATATATATCAAGACGAATCAGGGAAGCATGAAAAGATACAGATGGGAAAAGCAGGGCTTAAGACATCGGTCGACCCATTATACAGATACAGCATTTGCGCAGCGGTCATCATCGAGCTGGGCTCGTTGCCCTTCATCGGATGGGATCCGCTGTTTGCGTATGGACTGGCTTTAGGTACCTGCATCGCCATTGTAAACTATCGCATATTGGCAATATCGGCAAAATTAGCTTTGGATCTGGGCCGAGGCATAAGCTTGGCCGTGATAGGATATATAGTGAGACTGGCGATATATGGCGGCGCCTTCTTACTTTCTTACAAAACAGGAACCGCTGCCGGCATTGCGACGTTGCTTGGATATATGACGATAAAACTGGGGATATTTTATTTATACGGCTTTAAGCCAGGGTTCGCATCAAGGAGCTACAAAGGTGTGAAGTTAAAAGATCTGGATCAGGATATATGGGCAGCGGAAAAGGCTGAGAAAGAAGCAAAATCACGCCGTAAGAAGAGATTGAGAAGAAAAAATAAGGAGGACTGAAGCCTTATGCATTCAACGGACCATTTGGGGCCAAGGATAATAATGAGCATTTTTGACGGGAAGATCATGATCACGGAGACCGTTTTTTTCGCATTGATAGTGGCAGCGGCCATGATAGTATTTGCTCTTATCTCTACAAGGAAGCTGGAAAGGGATCCAAAGGGGATCCAACTGATAGCGGAGATCATCGTTGATTTGATTTACAAGATGACGGCATCGATCATTCCCAAAAAGAATGTAGAAGGCTATGCTCCCTACATAGGCACCCTTTTCATCTTTTGCATGCTGGCTAATGCTACGGGCTTGCTTGGATTCCGTCCGGTGACATCCGATGTCAACACAGCCTTTGCCCTGTCTATCGTCACATTTTTTGTGATCCAGGGCAGCTCGATTTACAGCCATGGTTTTTTAGGCTGGATAAAGCATTACGGAGATCCGTATCCGTTTATGGCGCCTATTATGATCATCAAGGATATTTCTCTTCCGATCTCCCTTGCGTTCCGGCTTTTCGGCAATATCACCGGCGGCATGATCATTATGGCTTTCCTTTTTAAAGCACTCCATTCTGCAACTGACGGATTGGGCATTACTATACCGTTTTTGCACTACATGATTCCATTACCGGCTAACCTTTTCTTTGATGTATTTGAGCCGGTGCTGCAGTCATTTATTTTTACAACGCTTACGATGGCCTTTGTGTCAATGCAGTTAGCAGTACATGAAGATCATTAAATAGAAACAACATTTTATCTATACATGCGGAAGGGCATGTATAAAAGGAGGAGTAATCATGAATTTTCCATTAGTCACATCAGAGGGTTTTATTCTCGGAATGTCCGCACTGGCTGCTGCCCTTGTTATGGGCGTGGCATTGGCGATAGGGATCGGGCAGGGACTGATCGGTATGAAAGCTGTTGAAGGCGTATCAAGACAGCCGGAAGCAAAGTCGGATATCCTGCAGACCATGGTAGTCGGACAGGCCGTTACCGAAACAACAGGGATCTTCGCATTTATCATTGCAATAGTGCTGGTGCTTGCAAATCCTCTTATCGGTATGCTGGGATAAGAATAGTATATCGTGGCGGCGGCTTATAGAGCCGCATACGATTTCGTAGATAGCGAGGTGGATAAGTCTTGGAATTATATGCAGGACTGATTGAGTTTAATTGGACACTGGTCTTTATATGGCTGACGGTCATTACTCTGTATTTTATCATGAAACACTTTTTCTTTGAAAAGGTGCATAATTTTATGGTGGCCAGAGAAAATGCGGTCAAAGAATCTTTCGAAAATGCCGAACAAGTGAACCTTCTTGCCAACGAAAAGATGGATAAATACGATAAGAAGATTGCCGAGCTGGAAAGCGAAGGCCGGGAGATCATAAGGAACGCAAAGATAAAAGCTGATCAGCGTGCCGAAAGCATTATCGATGAAACTAACGTTAAGGTAGAGCAGATGCTGAAGCGTGCCCAGGAAGAGATCGACAGGGAAAAAGCAAAAGCCATAGTGGAGATGAGAGAGCAAATCGCTGCCATGGCTATATTTGCCGCCGAGAAAATCATCGAACGGCAGCTTGATATGTCCGGTCAGGAAGAGCTTTTGGCAGGAATACTGGATGAAGCAGGTAGGGTGTCATGGCGGAATTAACGGTCGATAAAACTTATGCAAAAGGTCTGTTTTTAGCTGCAGCCGACGGATCAAAAACTGATGAGATCATGCAGGAAGCAAAGGATCTGGCGGCACTCTTTGACAGGGAGAAAGAATTTTTTGAATTCCTCTGTTCCCCCATAATATCCGGCGGTGAAAAAAAACAGATAATCAGAAGTGTGTTTGAAGGCCGGATCTCATCGGAAATGACAAACTTCCTTTTTGTACTGGTGGATAAAGGCCGGGCGAGGCATCTGCCGCGCATTATAAGGCAGTATGAATTGCTGCTCAACGAGAGTAAAGGTTTTTCCAAGGGGATCATCTATTCCGCAGCACCGCTTTCAACAGAACAATTGGTATCTTTTGAAAAAAAGGCGGGAGAATTGGTGGGTAAGGAAGTTAAGCTTGAGAATCGCGTGGATAAGAGCCTGATCGGTGGTGCACGCATCTTTGTCGAGGGAAGACTTATCGATGCCTCCGTGAAAAAACGCCTTTTGGATCTTAAGGAAACCTTGAAGGCAGGCATTCAATAAAAGAATAGAAACAATGAAAGGGGCGCTTTTTTATGAACATAAGGCCCGAAGAAATCAGCGAGATCATCAAAGAGCAAATTAAGAATTATAAGAACGAAGTAGAGGTCTCAAACTACGGCACGGTCATTCAGGTAGGTGACGGTATAGCCAGAGTCTACGGACTGGACAACTGCATGGCCGGCGAACTTTTGGAGTTCCCGGGGCAGGTCTACGGCATGGCGCTCAACCTCGAAGAAGACAATGTAGGTACCGTAATCTTAGGACCTGATTCGGAGATCAAGGATGGCGATCTGGTCAAGCCGACAGGCAGGGTAGTCGAGGTCCCTGTAGGAGAAGCTCTTATCGGTCGCGTTGTCAATGCTCTGGGGCAGCCTATCGACGGCAAGGGACCGATAAAAACAGATAAATCCAGGCCTATCGAAAATCAAGCTCCCAGCGTATTGCACAGAAGGTCGGTTTATCAGCCCCTTCAGACCGGAATCAAGGCCATAGACTCAATGATCCCCATCGGGCGGGGGCAGAGAGAGCTGATCATAGGCGACCGGCAGACAGGGAAAACAGCAATTGCCATCGATACTATCATCAATCAGAAAGAAGAAGACGTAATCTGCATTTACGTAGCTATCGGGCAGAAGAAATCCACCGTTGCCCAATTGGTGCAGACTTTAGAAAACAAAGGAGCCATGGGCTATACAATAATAGTATCTTCAACTGCCAGCGAGGTGGCCCCGCTTCAATACATCGCACCTTATGCGGCCTGTGCCATGGCTGAGGAATTCATGTATCAAGGCAAACATGTTCTGGTCATCTACGATGATCTGTCCAAGCATGCGGTGGCCTATAGAGCCATGTCCCTGCTTCTCAGAAGGCCTCCCGGAAGAGAAGCCTATCCCGGTGATGTATTCTACCTTCACAGCCGTCTTTTAGAGAGGGCGGCCAAGCTGTCCGACGATTTGGGCGGCGGATCCATCACTGCGCTGCCTATAATAGAAACTCAGGCAGGAGACGTTTCCGCCTACATCCCTACAAATGTTATTTCCATAACCGACGGACAGATCTTCCTGGAGACAGAGTTGTTCTTCTCCGGACAGCGCCCTGCGGTAAACTCGGGTATTTCGGTTTCCCGGGTAGGGGGCGATGCTCAGATCAAGGCCATGA
Source organism: Bacillota bacterium (assembly GCA_022706625.1). Classification (GTDB taxonomy): domain Bacteria; phylum Bacillota; class Clostridia; order Peptostreptococcales; family Anaerovoracaceae; genus UBA1426. Next base: position 15,023 of record JAKJCD010000021.1, read on the forward strand.
AAAAAGTTTCCGGCAAGGTTCGTCTGGAGCTTGCTCAATACAGGGAGTTGGCCGGATTCTCTCAGTTTGGTTCCGACTTGGACAAAGATACAAGAAGAAGGCTGGATCACGGCCGTGTGCTGATGGAAGTATTAAAGCAGGTACAGTATTCTCCTGTAAAAGTTGAACACCAGGTCATGATAATATTTGCAGCCTCCAATAACTACCTGGAAGACATTCCCGTAGAGTCCATCAAGGAGTTTGAAGCCAAATTCTACGAGTTCATGGATGTTCATTATCCGGAAATCGGCAAGGAGATCAAGTCTACAGGAAAGCTTGAGGAGGCAACGGAGTCAAAGCTTCGTGATGCCATAAACGATTTCAAAGAAGACTTTAAAGAAAAGACGGATCGTTAATAAGGTCGGAAGGGAGAAATCGCAATGGCCGGAAGCAGTATGAGAGATATAAAGCGCAGGATCAAAAGCGTCAACGGCATTGAACACATCACCAGTGCCATGAAGCTTGTTTCCTCAGCAAAACTCAGAAAGGCGAAAAACATTTTTGAGAAGAGCCGGAGAAATTTTCATTATATCACCGAAGCTATCGAAGAAGTGTTTTATAATACCGAGGATGTCCCGCACCTTTACTTAAAAGGCAGCAGAGATATCAAGAGAAAGGTTTATATAGTGGTGACCAGCTGCAGGGGACTTTGCGGCAGCTTTAACAGCAACGTGATAAAGCATACACAGAAGCTAATAGATGAGTATCATGAAGAAGAGCCGCCTCTTATAGTGGCTGTCGGAAGCAAAGGCAGAGAGCATTTCGCAAGGCGCGATTATGAGATCGCCGGAGATTACTGCCTCCCGCCTGAAGATATCTCTTTCATCGAGACCCAGGAGATAGGCCGGCCGCTTATCGATATGTACAACAGAGGAGAGATCGATGAGATAGTTTTGGTTTCCACCTCTTTTATCAACAGTTTAGAGCAGAAGGTGTACGATAAGACCATCCTGCCGCTGGAGATCAAAGGAGACCCCTATACTCACAAGGTTGTTCAAGAAGTGGAGTATGAGCCATCAGCCAAAGAGGTATTCAACTATTTAATACCTAAATATGTAGAAATTATGATCTATAATGCCATAATAGAGTCGGCGACCTGCGAGCATGCAGCAAGAAGAATGGCTATGGAGAATGCTACAGACAATGCAAATGAAATGATAGCTGATCTGACCCTGACTTATAACAGGACCAGACAAGCAGCCATCACCAATGAAATATCAGAGATCGTGGGCGGAGCGGAAGCTTTGTCCTAATTTAAGGAGGTAGCAGTGTGGGTGAACACATTGGAGTAGTCCACCAGATAATCGGACCTGTCGTAGACATTAAATTCAGCCCGGATGAAATGCCGGAATTATTAAATGCCATCAATATACCTTTTAAGGACAGGAATATCGTTGTGGAGGTGGCCCAGCATATAGGGGATGATGTGGTAAGATGTGTCGCCTTGTCTTCCACCGATGGATTGACCAGAGGCATGGAAGCAAGAGATATGAAAGGACCTATCAATGTTCCCGTCGGCACGGAAGTGTTGGGAAGGCTGTTTGATGTCACCGGTGAGCCAATCGACGAAAAAGGTCCCTGCCCAACGGAAAAAAGGATGCCCATCCACAGGCTTGCTCCTTCGTTTGAAGATCAGGACACCTCGTCTCAGGTTTTTGAGACAGGCATCAAGGTCGTCGATCTCATAGCACCTTATACAAGAGGCGGAAAGGTCGGACTTTTCGGAGGAGCCGGGGTCGGAAAGACGGTTTTGATCCAGGAGCTCATCAATAACATCGCCAAAGAGCACGGCGGCATCTCGGTTTTTGCAGGAGTAGGCGAGCGCACCAGGGAAGGCAACGATCTTTACCATGAGATGATAGATTCCGGTGTAATCGAAAAGACCGCCATGGTATTCGGTCAGATGAACGAACCTCCGGGGGCCAGGATGAGGGTGGCTTTGACAGGGCTGACTATGGCAGAATATTTCCGTGACGAATTAGGTCAGGACGTACTTCTGTTCATCGATAATATTTTCAGATTTACCCAGGCAGGCTCCGAGGTGTCGGCTCTTCTGGGCCGGGTACCCAGCGCGGTAGGCTACCAGCCCACGCTGGCCACGGAGATGGGAGCCCTTCAGGAGCGGATCACCTCCACCAAAAAAGGCTCCATCACATCGGTGCAGGCAATCTATGTGCCCGCAGACGACCTGACTGACCCTGCTCCGGCTACCACTTTTGCTCACCTTGACGCCACAACGGTACTTTCCCGTTCCATTACAGAGCTAGGCATCTATCCCGCTGTAGACCCTCTGGAGTCTACCTCAAGGATCATGGATCCCCTGATCCTCGGCGAAGAGCATTACAACACCGCAAGAGGTGTGCAGGAGGTGCTGCAGCGCTATAAAGAACTGCAGGACATCATAGCTATCCTGGGTATGGATGAGCTAAGCGAAACCGATAAGCTCATCGTAGCCCGGGCCCGAAAGATTCAGAGATTCTTGTCTCAGCCCTTCCACGTGGCGGAGCAGTTCACCGGAACTCCGGGGAAATATATACCGCTCAAAGAAACCGTCAGGAGCTTCAGTGAGATCCTGGAAGGTAAGCACGACCAGATACCCGAATCCATGTTCCTCTTTGCCGGAGGCATCGATGAAGTTGTAGAAAGGTTTGAAAAGAGCAATGGCTAAAACTTTCAAACTAGAAGTAATAACCCCTGAACGGATGTTTTACCAGGGAGACGCAGAATCGGTCATCGTTCATACCTTGGTAGGCTACGAAGAGTTTTTGGCCAACCATGCCTTTGCATGCAAACTATTAGGCACCGGCATCCTGCGCATAAGGGAGCCTGGTCAAAAGGAGTTTAAGAGGGCGGCGACTACCGGCGGCTTTATCGATGTGAAAGACCGGGTCACTATTTTTACCGATGCCGCAGAATGGCCTGATGAGATCGACATGGACCGCCAGGAACGCAAGCTGAAGGAAGCAAGAGCAAGGCTCAAAGAAAGCTGCGACGATCATGAAATGAAGATCGTAAAGCTCTCCATAGAAAAAGCACTGAACCGTGTTAAGCTCAAAACCGGAAAAATCGGCAAATAGGACTATGATCTTTTAGGACAGCTTGGAAGACGATTCCGAAGCATAAATATAAATTCAGGCAGACAGCACATTAGGTAGTCTGCCTTTGATTATTTTGGCCATTCTGTTTTTCTTGACAGTGTTATCATTTCAAAATATGATAAAACATGAAGGGCGATCCCCTGTTAGGAGAGCATTTGATGCGCACTGCTGCAAAAACCGCCGCATTGATGGCGGTACTCACATTAGGGACGAAGGTGCTGGGCTTTCTTCGAGAGGTTTTTATGGCTGGTTTCTTTGGAACCAGCTATATTGTAGACGCATACGTTATGGCAAGCGCCATACCCGGGATCCTGTTTGCCGGTATATTCACCTCTGTGGCTGTATCCTACATGCCTATCTTTTCACGGATCGTAGAGGAAAAGGGGATAGATGAAGGCAACAGATTTACTGCAGAATCCATAACCATTACATCCTTCATTGCCCTGATAACTGCCCTGGCGGGAATAATTTTTGCCGGACCCGTGGTTGAAATTCTGGCTCGGGGTTTTACTGGAAAAACTGCGGAGCTGACGGTTTTCTTCCTTCGAATAACCTTCTCTTATGTCATTTTTACCGCTGCCACCGGGCTGCTTGAATCCTATCTGCAATATAAAGGCACTTTTTTAAAACCGGTGCTTGCCGGCTATCTTCAAAGCGGTTTTGTGCTGGCGGCTATTATTATCAGCGCTTACTACAGCTACTATCTGCTGGCTTTTGGACTTTTAATCGGCAGTATCCTTCGGCTGGTGGCAGTGTTTTTTGTAGCAAAGGGAAAGGGGTTTCGATACCGGCCTACTATGCGCATCGGAAAA
>JAKJCD010000220.1 GCA_022706625.1 Bacillota bacterium
ACCTTGCGTACCGCCCGGACTGGGCTCGATGAGTTCTATACGTCCTCTGCGTGAGTTCAGGTCACCGATCACCTCGCCCATAAACTGCTCGGGGGTAACCACTTCTACACGCATGATGGGTTCTTTGATAGTGGGTGAGGCCTTTTGCAGTGCACTTCGCAACGCCATTGAGCCGGCGATTTTGAAGGCCATCTCCGATGAGTCCACCTCGTGGTATGAACCGTCATAAAGCTCTACGCTCACGTCCACCACCTGATAGCCGCCTAAAGGCCCCGACATCATGGCTTCTTTAATGCCTTCGTCGATCTTGGGGATATATTCCTTGGGGATCGTCCCTCCTACGATAGTGCTTTTGAATTCGTACCCGAATCCCGGATCCTTGGGTGACACTCTTATCTTGACATGGCCGTACTGCCCTCTTCCGCCGGTTTGCTTTGCATACTTGTAATCCACGTCGGAAGGCACCGTCAGAGTCTCCTTGTAAGAAACCTGCGGCCTGCCCACATTAGCTTCGACTTTGAACTCCCTGAGCAGCCGGTCTACAATTATTTCCAAATGCAGCTCGCCCATGCCTGCAATAATGGTCTGACCTGTTTCTCCATTGGTATAGGCACGGAATGTGGGGTCCTCCTCTGCCAGCTTGACCAGGGCAGCACCCATTTTATCCTGTCCTGCTTTGGTTTTTGGCTCGATGGCTATTTCAATCACGGGATCGGGAAACTCCATAGATTCTAAAATGATGGGATGCTTCTCATCGCAGAGAGTGTCTCCGGTAGTTGTATGCTTTAATCCTACAGCGGCGGCAATGTCTCCGGAAAAGACTGCATCCGCCTCAGCCCTGTGATTGGCATGCATAAGCAATATCCTGCCAATGCGCTCTTTCTTTTCCTTTATGGAATTGTAAACATACGAGCCCGATTCTAAACTGCCAGAGTAGACTCTGAAAAATGCCAGTTTTCCTACGAAGGGATCTGTCATGATCTTGAATGCAAGCGCCGAAAAAGGTTCGGCATCACTGGAGATCCTTTCGGCCTCCTTACCTGTTTTCGGTAAAACCCCTTTTATGGGAGGTATGTCAATAGGAGAGGGCATATAATCCACAACCGCATCCAAAAGCGGCTGCACGCCTTTGTTCTTATAAGACGATCCGCATAGCACCGGGATAAGGGTCCCGGCTATAGTCATTTTTCTTATACTCCCTTTGATTTCTGCTTTCGTTAGCTCCTCTCCCTCAAGGAACTTCATCATTACAACCTCATCCGCCTCAGCAACGGCCTCAATCAGGGCATGTCTGTACTTCTCCGCTTCAGCCATTAACTCGGCGGGAATTTCGGCGATCTGAATATCCTTCCCCAGATCATCTTTGTAGATTTCAGCATTCATTTCAACCAGGTCCACCATACCCACGAACTTATCCTCTCTTCCGATAGGAAGCTGGATTGGTACGGCGTTAGCTTTGAGTCTGTCTCTGACCATATTGACTACGTAAAGAAAGTCGGCCCCCGTGATATCCATCTTGTTTACGAATATCATTCTGGGGACATGGTACTTTTCGGCCTGCCTCCAAACAGTCTCCGATTGAGGCTCTACGCCTCCCTTCGCACAGAGGACGGTAACAGCTCCGTCCAGCACCCGAAGAGACCTTTCCACCTCGACTGTAAAGTCCACGTGTCCGGGTGTATCTATAATGTTTATCCTGGTATCTTTCCATTGAGCCGTTGTTGCGGCAGAAGTTATAGTAATGCCTCTTTCCTGCTCCTGTTCCATCCAGTCCATGGTAGCGGCGCCTTCGTGCACTTCTCCCAGTTTATGGGTCTTGCCCGTGTAAAAGAGGATGCGTTCCGTCGTCGTTGTCTTTCCGGCATCTATATGCGCCATAATACCGATATTTCTTGTCTTTTCAAGCGAAAATTCCCTAGGCATTTTTAACTCCTTTCCACAACAATAACTGTTGTTTTTTCATAAAGATTTCACAAAACCAATGATTTTGTGAAATCTTTACATCGTTCCTGCATAAAGCTTCGTCAATTGCCTAAACTTCTGTCAGAATATAATGTTACCATCTGTAATGTGCAAAAGCCCTGTTGGCTTCAGCCATCTTATGCGTGTCTTCCTTCTTCTTGAACGTGTTCCCCGCACCGTTGGCCGCTTCCATGATCTCCGCGGCAAGACGCTCGCGCATGGTTCTTTCGCCGCGTTTCTTGGAAAAC
>JAKJCD010000221.1 GCA_022706625.1 Bacillota bacterium
GTTGTTCCATTGGGTCTCGCCAACCCAATAGGTGGCATTGGGGAAGGCCGGTCGTGCCGAATGAGAGGGTGAATCCTTTACCGTTGCATATCCGCAATGGTCGAAATGCAGATGCGAAAGTACCACGTCCGTCACCATGTCTGCCGTCACGCCTTTGCTTAGCAGAGCCTCTTCCAGATCAATCAACTCCGAGAATTTATAATAAGACAAAGCCTTTAGTTGTTTGTTGCCGGCGCCCGTATCGATCAATATCACCCTGCCGCATCCGGTTCTTACCAATACGCACCGCATGGTGAGACGACATTGGTTTTCGTCGTTGCAGGGATAACGTCTTTTCCAGGCCAACTTAGGGATGGCTCCGAACATAGCTCCTCCGTCTGCCAGGAAGTAGCCACTTTCAATTAGCTCAATTTTCATACAACTTCAGCTGATTTGAGATGATCCTTATATGCCCCCTCTTTAATCGAAGCGGCTTTGACCTGTAAATATAGGGAAGTTTAAAAGGATAGCGAAGCTTTTTATTAAAAAGCGACTCCATGGGTTGCCTTCTTCGCTATTTAATCGTACTTTTGCAGCAAAATCTGAGAAATGCGAAAAGTTCATTTAATCTCTGTTACAGAACCTATTGTTCTTGATTTGGCTCTTGCTATCAGAGAGAAGGGATACGAGGTTACTGCTTCAGGGAAAGACGTGTCCGAAGCCGATCTGCTTCGGTTGCGTAGTGCCGGCATTGTTTGTGCCGGTGACGGGTGGTTTCCTTCAACTCTTACAAAAGATATCCATTTTGTCGTTTTGGGGGCAGGCGTAAAGCAAGACAACCCCGAATTACAAAAGGCAAAGGAACTTGGCCTTCTCATCCAATCTATCCCTGAATTTATTTATCAGCGAACGAGAGAGAAGACCCGGGTTGTAGTAGCAGGAAGCCGAGGTAAGAAATCGATCATCTCGATGATTATCTATGCCCTCAAAAGGCAGAAACTTGCGTTTGATTATGCATTAAGTAGTGAAATATCGTTGCTACCCAGCAGAATCGGGCTGAGTTATCAGGCTCGTATTGCCCTGATCGAAGGAGACGAACATGCTACATCCGCACTCGAGAAACGTTTTCAGCTGGAGTTTTACAGACCTCATATTGCAGTCCTTTCAAATATTCAGTGGAAAGCAACGCCCGATCATGCTACACCCGAAGCCTACCTGGATACCTATAAAAGGTTCACGTTATCCATCGAACGGGAAGGTAAACTAATCTTTTTTGGAGAAGATCAGGTTGTTTCGGAGCTTGCTCAGCATGTACGCGAAGATATCACAGCCATTGCTTACGAACGTCATGTGGCGGAAGAAACAGAGGGAACAATGCAACTTATTACCCGGTATGGGAATTACCCGGTACGTATCCCGGATCGTTTCTTTTTAGAAAATATGAGTGCGGCACGGCTTGTTTGTCGTCACCTCGGGGTGAAAGATTCCGATTTTTATCAAGCAATTTCAGAATATAGTTTATCATTATAGCCTATGATTGTAGCGAATCAGAAACGGAAAGAAAATATAGCTGAGTATCTGCTGTATATGTGGCAGGTTGAAGACCTGATCCGTGCCAACCATTTTGATCTGGAAGCCATCCGTAAACAGGTGGTGGAACGGTATGATCAGCCGGCAGAGGTGAAAGAGGAGATTGCCCGCTGGTATGAAGAGCTGATCCAGATGATGCTTACCGAAGGGGTAAAGGAAGAGGGACATATCCAATTAAATAAGAATGTGATCATAACGCTTACAGATCTTCATCTGCGGTTATTGAGATCGCCCAAAGAGATGATATACGGTGCAGCCTATTACAAGACATTGCCTTATATTGTGGAGCTGAGGAGTAAATCGGGGCAGACTAATATACCCGAACTGGAGACCTGCTTTTCGGCTATTTACGGTTACATCCTGCTGAAAATGCAGCAAAAGCCGGTAAGCGACCAGACGATGGAGGCCATTAAGCAGATCAGCAGTTTTCTGGGTATCTTATCCGAGAAGTATCGTATGGAGAAGGAGGGGAAATTAGAAATAGAGGAATAAGAAACATCCTTGTTAAAAACGAATCGTATGAAAAACATATTGGTTACAGGAGCCAACGGTCAGTTGGGCAACGAAGTGAGACTACTGGCCCAGCTCCATCCGCAATTTATCTTTTTCTTTACC
>JAKJCD010000222.1 GCA_022706625.1 Bacillota bacterium
TCTGATCTGAGCAGACGGGCCGGCACCGCATCCAAGCCGATCTGATCTCCAAAGGCCATGTTGACGCCATACTCAACGGCATTTTCCAGCTCACGGACATTTCCCGGCCAGTCGTAATCCCGGTAAACCTCCTCAACTGCCGAAGAGAAACCGGTAATTTTTTTATTCATGAAGTTATTATACTTGGCAAGGAAATGATACATCAGCATTTTTATATCTTCTTTCCGCTCCCGAAGAGGAGGTATGCTCAAAGGGATGACTGAAAGACGGTAATATAGATCCTCCCTGAAGGTCCCGTCCCGTATCATCTGTTCCAGATCTTTGTTTGTCGCCGCAATGATGCGAAGGTCGACGATGATAGTCTTATTTCCTCCCACCCGTTCAAATCTCATGTTTTGCAGCACATGAAGGATCTTCACCTGAAGATGGAGAGGCATATCCCCGATCTCATCAAGAAAGATCGTTCCTCCGTTTGCCATTTCAAACTTCCCGACCTTCCCCTTATCGTTAGCCCCGGTAAAAGCACCCTTTTCATATCCGAAGAGCTCGCTTTCCAGCAGATTCTCCGGTATCGCTCCGCAGTTTACCGTTACAAAGGTCCCTTTAGCTCTTGAACTTGAGTAGTGGATGGCTTTTGCAAACATCTCTTTTCCGGTCCCGCTCTCACCGGTGATCAACACGGTGGAATTGCCCCGGGCAGTCAAGACAGACTGATTTATCGCCCTTCTGATGGGCTCGCTGTTTCCGATTATATCGTTGAAGGTATATTTGTAAGCCCGGTTATTTATGTTGTAAACAAGCTTCTGAGCCTCGACTATGTCACGAAATGATATGACTGCGCCGGCTATTTCTCCATTTTTCATCATCGGTTTCGCAGTAACAATAAAATGAAGTTTATCCTTCTCATTGGAATAAACTTCTTCATTTTCCGTATAGCCGATACCGGAACGCAGCACTTCAAGAGCGGGCGAGCCTAACATAAATTTACTGATATGCTTTCCCACGATGTCCGATTTCGTTGTGTTGAAAAGAGTTTCAGCTATGCTGTTGCAGCGAAGGATATAGCCCTTGTTATCTATGGCAAATATTCCTTCGTGGGTAGTCTCAAGGACTGTTGTGACCTCATTTACTAAGATTTCGCTGTTGTCCAGGGTTTCTTTCTGTGCGGCCTTGGCAGCTAAAAGATCCGCCATCTTTTCGGCAAAACCTACCATGCGTCTCTTTTTATCCAGAAGTATAGCTTTCTGTTTTTCGTTTATGGCTACCATACCGATGACACCGAGAACACGGCTGCCCAGTTTAATTGGTGTGCAAATCTCCGCCAGCTCCCGGTCTCCGCCTTCGGGCACAACGCTGTCGTAGTATTGATAGTTGATGGCATCCTCGATGTATTCAGTCACTCCCGTTCGCATTACCCTTGCATAGAGGAAATTGCCGTCTACCTGACCGTCTTCTTCCTTCTGCCCTATCCTGTTTTGGTAAATTGCGGTGCCTCCTATGATGGTGAGCTCGTTATCAACAATCTCGACCTCCACACCTACGGCGATAGCTATCGCCTCGGCTACCTGTTGAACGCTTGGAGCGATATCCCCTAACAGCGACATTGTTGCCCCCTTATCATCTGCATAAAATAAAATATTAATACTTTAATGCTGCAATCGACATCAGTTTATCATAAACCCTCCAATATGAAAAGTGGTTTTGACACAAAAATGATACAAAATTCTCATTTTTAATACTTCTGTTCTTTTTCTCGGGTAACCGCGGAGCCTAAGTTAAGAATATTCTTTTCTATTTCGAGGATGAGGTTGTTAATATTTGCCACTTGCTCGGGAGACAAATCACTTACGGCCAGATGTGTATTATATAGTATCGTCTCAAGTTCGTCATGTACGCTATATATCTTCTTTTTGATTTTCCACATGGCTTCGGGGCTTGCAATCCTTGAAACTATATCCTCGCTTGTGACGGTCCCGTTCCTTGTCAGTGTGTATTCTGAGACCTGCTGCACATCGATGCAATTATAGCCGTAGGCATTCCTTATAGATTCCGCCAAATCCCTTTTCGCATCTTCTTCCCCGTGCACTATGAATATCTCATATGGCGGCCTTTGAAAACCTCCCACCCAGTCCATAAGCTCTTCCCTGTCGGCAT
>JAKJCD010000223.1 GCA_022706625.1 Bacillota bacterium
AAACGCCCGCACAGTGAAGTCCTTTACTCCCCACCTTTCCAGGTTGGGATTCTGCAATATATTATGTTTTTTATACAGTCTTTCTGGATTTGATATTTTAGCAAATTTTAAATATGCTTCATTGGCTAAAAGCATCGTACCGTCCGGCGCGCATATGTGCATAGGATAGGGAAAGTGCTTTACGATCTCTATAAACAGATCTTTGTTTTCATACAGCGACTGAAAAGACCTTGCGTTTTCATGCTTGTTTGTTTCATATACGTCATTGTCTTTGCCTGCCGCCGGTTCCTTTTCTTCTTGAATTGAGGCTTTTTTCCGTCTTCTATCCTCCGGTTTAACGGCATCTTCAGGAATAAGCCACAGGTTGCCCTTTTTCACCACGCCGGCTATTCTGCCCTCGGTACAATACAGCGTCACCATCCTGATCCCCAGTCCCCATTTTTCACCGGCTTCCTTCACGGTTATATACTCCATGCCTCATGCCACCCAAAATAATAAATCTTGCCATAACTATATTTCCAAATCAAGCATATTGCAAGTATTAGCAATGTATAATTATAACCTATACAAGTGCGAAAAATCCTGCTTCTTCTTAGGTGAATAACTTTTACATTTTTAGATAATTAATTAGGCTAGGGTGTGAACTGTAACCCAAAAAAGGAGGATGACTAAAAGCAAAGCGGATATTCATCAAATGGATAAGTCATCCTCCAGGTCTTTCATTGCAAGAGTGAACTATAGTCTATTGTATGCACTTTAACATCTTCAAAACCGTTGCAGCTGCTTCCCCGCGAGACATAGTATCCCCGGGCGCCAAAAGTTTATTGCTCCTTCCTTGAAAAATGCCCAGTTTTATAAGTAATGCCGCATTCGATTTAAGCTCTTGGTCAATTCCTTCCAAATCAGAAAAACCTTTTATCAATGAAACTTCTTCTTCTGTGGTCAGGTTAGCTTCGAAGCCTGTTAAAGCCATAACATCTGCTAAGACGGAAACAGCCTGCGTTCTGGTAATAGGTTGTTCGGCTTTAAAAGAAAGCGTTTCTTCTCCAGATGCCGAAAGATTATCCGGGGTTATGCCGGTGGCTCTTTGGATAAGTATCAAAAAGTCAAGCCCCGTCATATTTTTATCAGGCTGATACAGATTATTCCCTGTTCCCTTCAGTATGTTGGCAGATGCCAGTTGATTTATGGAATCTTTTGCCCAATGGCCGCTTATATCTTTAAAGCGTTCAGAATTAGTAATTCTAAAAGTATCTCCCGATTTGCCGACAGCCAGAATATAGGCACCTTTTTCCGCATAGGTCTCAGGGCTGTCTGACATCAGACTGTCGTATGCCAAATTGAGTTCGGGAGAGAAGACCACAATTCTTCCTCCTTCGGGAATAGAAAAGCTCACAAGGTCGCTAAACCCCATCTTGCCTGCCTTGTTTTGACCGTTAGAATCAATTTGCAGAATATCACCTTCTGTGATAATTGGTAATTTGGAGGCATCTGAGTAGTAATGGCCATAATTATAGAGCAATGTCTCCCCTTCGATATTTTGCAGAAAGACTTCAAACTGATCCCTTATATAATTGAAGGACATCCCGGTACCTGTCGGGCTTTTAAGAGCTAACGGAGTATATGTTGCTCCGTCATCGACAAATATATATCCCGGTATTTCAGGAATTGTTACCGTCCGAATCATTTTCGTGAAAAAATCATATCGGTTCAGATTTCGGGGAACCCACACCCTTCCTGAAAATGCGCTTGTGTCTATATCATTTAGATTATTTAACTTCTCGCAACTTACAAATCCTGCATTTGAGCTGTCAGGATGAATCATCATTACCTTTCCTTCCGCATGCTCTGCAAAGGAATAGTTTAAGCCGCCCGGCTTATAAAACCTGCTATTTTCTTTATAAGTTAAAACACCTGCGGGCTTAAAACCTTTACCATCATAGGTTGAGAGAGTCATTCCATTTTTATCCGCAGAAATCTCCACCTTCATGATTTTATCGTCTGAGGTATAAAATCCCTCATAGCCCTTAAAATAATCCGGAATTTTGGCATCCTGAGGAGGGAGTATATCAGACGATGGTTTTTTCACAATTCCCTTTTCTTCCAGCAGGGCCTGCAATATGGCAGCTGCGACAGCTGTAGGATTTGCATT
>JAKJCD010000224.1:0-386 GCA_022706625.1 Bacillota bacterium
CAGGAACTGGGCTCGTCTGATTCAAAAGGTTTATTATACTGATCCGTTGCTTTGCCCAAAATGTTGTGGCCGAATGCGGATCATATCCATTATCGAAGACCTGACTGTCGTTAAGAAGATATTGATACATCTGAATCTGTGGGTGATGAAAAACCATGATCCGCCGCCCATTTCTTCCCCGGACATAGAATTTGCGTGCCGGCAGGTTCAGAGAGTTCAGGGATCATGTTATACCGGCTGAATTTTAGATAAATCAGATTGATACTATGTTGATTATATCACGGCAGGATAGTGCAATTAACGTAGTTTGTCTAACCATGCCCGGATTCCGGATGAGTTTCTGAAAAGCTGTTTCAAATTTAACGGAATCGGCAAGATACCCTTCA
>JAKJCD010000224.1:396-2100 GCA_022706625.1 Bacillota bacterium
TGAAATTCCGACCCCATTTCTTTGATCAAGTATGTATAACCATTATTTTCTATCTTGTGGTATACTGATCTGGAAAAAGCAAATTCCTATCCAACCTTCATAGATTAACATCTGCACGGGTGTGGATACAGGCAAAAGCTCTGTTGCTAAGGTTTTAAAGGAATCAAAATACACATTTCTCCTAACTCATGCTAAAATATTTCGCAAGGGAGACATAAAAGAACGTTTACATTGTTCGAAAAACCTCTGCGAGAAGGTATGGATTTTACCAAATCCATCGTTGACAATGTGCAGTATCTTTTTTGCTCCCCTTTTTATGTCCAGACCGAAATCCGGTAAGGCTATATCCGGCCAAAACTGTCTTAACCCCACCTGTATGACATGTAAATTCACCAGAAATCGCAGCAGATAAAATTCAATATGCTGCATATCGATTTGAAGCTCTGGGTAACGATCTCTAAACTCCCGACGTATCCGGCCATAAGACATACTGAGTTCAATATAATACGTGATCACCAGATAAATGACTGCCAGGGAATACTGATAATATGGCAGGCAAAAGGAAGGCAGGTAAGAAATGGTCTTCCCGCAGTAGGGGCAATAATAGCGTCTGATAAGAATCCTGCCACGATAGCAAAAATCCAGGCAAGTCCGCTCATAGAATCCATGTTTTTTAGGAGCAATTGGCATTAAACATTCCGGGTTTGGACAAGTATCAGGAACAGGAAACTCAAAATCCACTCCCCGCCTTGCATACTCATATGAACTTATCGAAGTTAAAAAAATCCGCTGCAAGATCATCACATCCCACAACAGATTCTAATCCTTTTCAATACCAAAATAAATTAAGAATTATTCTCACTTTGCTTAAGTATCCCATTTGTTCGCATATTGTATAACTTGAGAAAAATGGCTCCCTTTGGGAGCTTTGATTTTGCGGATTAACAATATGGTGATAACAAAATCCATATCACGGTTTGCACGGAACACGGTAACTTTGCTGGAAGCAGTACGAGAACTAAAGTTACTGAATATCGATGTATATTTTGAAAAAGAAAATATCCACAGTCTCAGCGGGGATGGCGAGTTGATGCTTACCATCCTCGTTTCTTTTGCCCAGGAGGAAAGCCTCTCGGTCAGTGAAAACTGCAAGTGGCGAATAAGAAACAATTTCAAAGAAGGAATTCCGCATGGCTTTGCAATACTTGGCTACCGGCTTTACGGCGATACACTGGAGATAGTTCCGCATGAAGCGGAAATCGTCAGGATGATTTTTGGATTATCTTAGCGGTATGGGGAAAAACACCATAATGAATAAACTGAATGCTGCAGGTATTAAAACCAAAAGGGGCAACGCCTGGCAGGAATCATCGGTTGATCGGATACTTAGAAACGAAAAGTATGTCGGGGATATGCTTTTGCAAAAAGTATATATTCCGGATCACATAAATAAGATAAGATGCCCCAACCATGGTCAGCTTCCCAGGTATTATGTCAAAGACAGCCATGCGGCAATTATTGACAGAGATACCTTCGAGAGAGTGCAGGAGAAATTAAAAAGCCGGGCTGCAAAATATAATCCTAATGCTGCCGCTCCGAATACATATCCCTTTTCAGGCATAATATCATGCAGTCAATGCGGAAAAAGCTATCACAGAAAAATAAGCAACGCTGGCAGCAAATACGCAAAGCCCGTCTGGATTT
>JAKJCD010000225.1 GCA_022706625.1 Bacillota bacterium
CCACCGCGCAAAGGCCCGAGCATATAGCGCATGGCGTCAAAGAGAGCTTCCGTAACGCCCGACTGATCCAGAAACTGCGCCATAAAGATGAAAAGAGGAATGGCCAGCAGAACATAGTTATCCATGGTTCCGAAAATTCTATTCGGGAAAAGTGAATAAATATCTGGTCCCCAACTGCCGATCAATCCGAAAATAACCCCCAGGCCGCCTAAAACAAAAGCCAGCGGGTGCCCCGAAAAGAGACCGATAAAGAGGCCGATAAACATCAAGATGACTAACCATTCCGGTGATATTCCTAGCATGATGTTTTACCTCCCTTCAGAAAAGCTATTTTTTTGACGACCTGAGCCACTCCCTGCAAGAATAAAAGGACAAAGGCCACAAAAATTACCGTCTTTATCGGAAAAACAGGACCGCCCCAGACACTCATGCTGGTTTCCTTAATCGACCAGGCTTTGGCGGCAAAAAGATATCCCTCCCATATGCATATTATGGTGAAGGGAAAAAAGAAAACGAAATAAGCGAGAATATCGATGATCGCCCGCTTCTTTTCCGAAAGATAATAGGTAACTACATCAATGGATACATGCGATCCATAGAGCAAGCCATAGCCGGCAATAATCATGAAATAAAAACCGAAGATCTGAGTTGTTACTTCAAATCCCCAGATACTCGGGCTGTTAAAGACCACCCGTTCAATAACTTCCAGAACCGCAAGCAGGGTGAGAACGATAATCGCCCAGCTGAAGATTCTTCCTATCCACTCATTTAAGACGTCTATACACTTAATAATCTTCATTCTACATACTCCTTTTTTGAAAAGACCACCAACAGCACAACAAAACAAAATTAAAGAAGGAGAAGTTTCTGTTTCTGCCCAAAGAATTATTCTACGCGTTTATTTTTCCATCACCAAACGATAATGCCCTTCAACATCTCCCGCCTGCAAACAACCAAGCAGAATATTTCGCTTTTGCGAAATCAGGCATAAGCATATCCCGGGAAGGGATGTGTGCATTCCCCCTTCCCGGGAATCTTACCACTGGTGTGACACCGCAATTATTTGATGTATGACTTTATTGCCTTCATATCCGGAGATGTTATATTCCGGCCAAAAGTAAAGGGCGCGGAAATGGAACGCCACTGGGCGATATCTTCAAAATACTTATACTGCGAGTAGGCAATCTTGGCAAAAAGCGGATTCTCCTTGCAGGAGTCCATGGTATGTTTGTAAACCAGTTTTTCAATTGCAGTTATATCTGCTTCGCTCAGCTTCGTAATTTTAACGCCTTTATCCAAAAACTTCTTCGTGGCACCTATGTTCTGGTACTCCAGAAAGGTATAGGACCACATTAAATTGGCCATGGCTGCCGTCTTCAGCATTTCCTTGCGTTCCGCCGGCAGTTTGTCCCATACTTTTTTATTGATCAGCACGCTCATCATGGCACCGGGTGCATGCCAGGAGGGGGTAGCCCAGTATTTGCTGATTTCCTGGAGTCCCATCATCGCATCGACACTCGGGATATTGTATTCGCACGCGTCAATGACGCCCTTTTCCAGGGCCTGATAAACTTCCGATCCGGCCAGGTTGACCTGTACGGCACCCATATCCTTGAGAATCTTACCCTGTAATTTTCCACCCATTCTGATTTTCATTCCCTTGAGATCTTTCAGGGAGTTAATGGGTTTATTGCTCCTGATTCCGGATTCCGATCCGATTACACCGAAAGGCAGCGCAACCAGGCCGAATTTCCCGTATGTTTCCTGAATAAGATCAAATCCGCCGCCCTGATAGATCCAGAGCATATAGTCGGTCGCGGTCATGCCCATCGGCTGCGTGCCAATAAGATTAAAGGATTCATCTTTCCCCGGCCAGTAGCCGCCCCAGTCGCCGCCCATATCGAGCGTGCCTTTGGCCACTGTATCGAAAAGCTCAAAAGGAGGAACCATTGTGCCGCCGTCGAAAAACTTGATTTTAAAATCGTTACCACCCATTGCATTGACAAGCTTTACGAAGTTCCGGTCAATCTCAATCAATTGAATGCCCGAAGACCAGACGGAACTCATCTTCAGTTCGATCT
>JAKJCD010000226.1:0-376 GCA_022706625.1 Bacillota bacterium
TCTTTTTTTAATATTTCCAGCAATTCGTTCTTAATTTTGATCACCCTCTTAACTCATGTATCCTATTTGTCATATACATAAGCAATGATCATGCCAGGGTTAGAGTCGTTGGAAAATGCGGGATATCCTTAGCGCCATGCAAATATAGTCTCGTTTTAGTCTCAACTGGGTCTCATTATGCAGCTTTTGAGACTGTTGTTATTCTGCTTGATATTTTTTCTTTTTTCTATAATATGTAGCGCGGCTGATACCTAATTCCGCACAAATACTTTTTTCCATATCTTTATATGACAAATCGCGGTACTTTTTAATAAGGCTCAGAAAGACCTGCTTCTCTCCCTTCAAAGAGTATTCTGCGGCAGACTCAGCTCTGAAA
>JAKJCD010000226.1:422-2073 GCA_022706625.1 Bacillota bacterium
GGGTCCGCTCAGCAGGTCCTTGGTTTCAAGACAGACTGCAAATTCCATTACACTTTGCAGTTCCCGTACATTGCCCGGCCAGGTATAGGATAAGAACATCTTTCTTACCTCTTCAGAAAGCCCCTTGATCTCTTTTTCAAATTGACCGTTATAATAATGAAGAAAATAATTTGCCAAATACTCAATATCCTCTTTGTGCTCCCTTAGAGGTGGTATGTGTATGGGAAAAATGTTCAGCCGATAATATAGATCTTCTCTGAACAGACCATCCCGAATCCTTTGCTCCAAATCGGCATTAGTGGCAGATAGAATGCGAACATTAATCCTCCTGGTTGTATTGCTGCCTAACCTGCAGATCTCCTTCTCCTGTATTATCCTCAAAAGTTTTACCTGAAGCCTGGGCGGCAGCTCTCCTATCTCATCAAGAAAGACAGTGCCTCCGTCGGCAATTTCGAATTTCCCCGGCTTAGAAGCGTTGGCCCCGGTAAAAGCTCCCTTTTCATAGCCAAACAGCTCGCTCTCGAGCAGGTTATCGGGAATGGCTCCGCAGTTAATCGGAATGAAAGGCTTTGTTCTTCTGCTGCTCGAATAATGAATTGCCCTTGCAAACAGTTCCTTTCCCGTTCCGCTCTCCCCCCGTATCATGACAGGCGATTCCGTCGAGGCTATGCTTTTAGCCATCTCCTTGACCTCTTTCATGACCCTGGAAATGCCCAATATGCTATTAAAGGTTATATCGCATCGTGCGTCGGCAGCTTTGATCAGCTCTTGCTTAAGCTCATCGGCATCATCCAGCATGATCAGGTACTTCTGCCTCTTGGTACTGTTAATTATATTCTTCATTTTTTGGGTCAGTCTTCGGTTCTCTTCAAGGGCCATGATCTCTCCATACTTACCCTCTAAAAGTGAAGCCATTTTTTGCACAAAATTTACATAGGCATGGCAATTATCTAAAATCGTCTTTTGTTGCTCCGCGTCAAAAGCAATAAGTCCAATTACGCCGATAGGTTTATCCTTCCAAGTGATGGGAACACAGATTTCTGCTTTTTCAACACAGCTTTCCAGGCATGAGCATTCGTTACAGATTTTACTTTTACCGGTCTCTTCGATTATGCATACCTTGCCGGTTTTCAGACAAATAGAAAAAGCCGAGTTTTCACCGATGCCCCCAAAGGAAGGATCCTGATATCTTCCTGTTGCGGCGATCCTCTTTCTGTTATAATCCATTATCGTTACATCAATCTTCGTTACTGCTTCAATGGCTTCCGCAATTTTTTGCGACAGCTCATTGAATTCTTGATTGTTTTCGTAGATTTGCTGCATAAGAACTATCCTTTTCAATGCGGGGACATCTATGGACTTATTATACCAAATACTGAAATATGATTCTATCATTTACAGGACTCTATATTGTTTTCAACAGGATAAAAGTCTATAGCCAAGCTCTTTCGAAGCCATTTTACTTTTGGTTTCGATACAGGTATAACAGGCAATAGTGTTTCAATTACCGCCGCCGCCAGTTCGCGAGCATCGGTACCTGCAATCTGTTCACATACAAAGTCAATAAAAAACTACGTTTGCCGCTACTTTATCCTCGTATTTTACCTAGCGTTTCTGTTGCTTTGGCGATATCATTTTCTCTGCTTTTTGA
>JAKJCD010000227.1 GCA_022706625.1 Bacillota bacterium
GTCCCGCAAGAACCATGGAAGCTCCCGCCCGCAAGTCTGTGCAGATTACCTGGGCTCCCTGAAGGATTTTGCTGCCCTGTATGATAGCGCTCCTGCCTTCGATTTTTATATCGGCGCCCATACGGTTCAGCTCGCCTACATGCATATATCTGTTTTCAAAGACCGTTTCGACTACAACGCTGGGACCTTTTACAGTGGTGAGCATAGCCATAAACTGAGGCTGCATATCGGTAGGAAAGCCGGGATAGGGCATAGTCTTGATATCGGTGGAAACCAAAGGCTGCAGATCGCCCCTGATCCGCATACCTTCATCACTGTCTTCAATTGACACACCGCATTCCAGCAGTTTCGCTATAACGGGCTTAACATGATCCGGGACTACGTTTTTGAGCAGAATATTACCTCTGGTCATGGCGGCAGCCACCATAAAAGTGCCCGTTTCGATCCTGTCCGGTATGACAGCGTGATGTGTGCCTCGAAGAGCAGGCACTCCTTCAATACGGATCGTATCGGTACCGGCACCCTTGACCTTTGCACCCATTTTATTCATGAAGTTGGCAAGATCTACGATTTCCGGCTCCTCCGCCGCATTTTCTATTACGGTGTGGCCATCGGCAAGAACAGCTGCCATCATAATATTCTCGGTGGCGCCTACACTTGGAAAGTCAAGATAGACCTTCCCGCCGGTAAGCTTTTTTGCCCGGGCTTCAACATAGCCGTGCCCGTGTTCGATCTCAGCCCCAAGAGCTTGAAATCCTTTGAGATGGAGGTCAATGGGCCTTGCGCCTATAGCACAGCCGCCGGGCAGTGCTATTTTTGCTTTACCGGCTCTGGCCAGCAAAGGCCCCATTACCAGTATCGAAGCGCGCATCCTCTTGACCAATTCATAGGGGGCCTGTTCTTCTTTAATGCGCTGTGTGTTTATTACAATCCGGCCGTTTTCATAGTTTTCCTTAACATCAGAACCGATGCTCCTAAGAAGTTTACACATAACGTCAACGTCGCGAAGAGCAGGAACTTCAAAAATTTCACTTTCGTCGTCGGTAAGGAGGGCGGCCGCCATTATCGGGAGCACCGCATTCTTTGAACCGCTGATCTCGATCTCTCCCCATAGAGGGCCGTTTTTCTTTACAATATACTTTGCCAAATCCATCCTCCGGGATTATTTACCATTGATAAGACACCGCAGCTTACTCTGCTACAGGAAACAGTATACCATTATTACATGCTTTGTCAAAGACAATAAGGGTACAGAAATCGAAAGGAAGAGGTATATTTATAGAAAAATTATGCCAAAGGGGGACAAACATAATTTGGTTTACCTCTTCCTGTTCATATACATTATTTCCTGAACAGGCGGGAATATACGCAAAGGGCAAAATCGAATAAGCATTAAAGATGATTTGCTCTCATACATTAAACAAAACGCATGACAGATTCTGTCCACGGGAGGATCACATGAGAAACAATATGCATAAGAAAAAGCGGCCTTTGGGGAAAAGGATAGACTGTCTGCCGGTCCGCATATTTGCGGCTGCAGTGTTCTTTATGGTTTTCGCCTTAGTTTTACTGCCTTTTTATTTGGTATCCTGTCTGCACTTTGAGGACAAAGTATCTTTAAAGGCAAATACGGTGAATCAGTTTATTACACTTTACCGCAGCCGTGACGGCAAAACCATGACCTTGGAACTTGAGGCGTATGTAGCCGGAGTGGTTGCAGGCGAGATGCCGGCGGCTTTTGAAACGGAAGCCCTCAAAGCGCAGGCTGTAGCCGCTCGAACCTATGCGCTTTCAAAAACCATTCGCGGAGCGGAGGTCGGAAACCCGGATGAACATCCGCTGGCTCCCCTCTGCGACAGCACACATTGTCAGGTATATCGCAACGAAGAAGAACTGGCAGGCTTAAAAGGGAAGACATGGATGAACGGCAGCTGGCAAAAGATAAGACAGGCTGTTTCAGACACTGCCG
>JAKJCD010000228.1:0-388 GCA_022706625.1 Bacillota bacterium
AAGAACAGGAACAGATCCCCGGGGATTTCATTTTTACCGATACGCACCATAAATTAACGCCTCTTTTTCTTGCAATGTCCCTTCGCATTATACATCCGTTAAACCCGAAATGAAAGCGCCGAGTTTGGTAAAAGAGGCTTTAACAACATCATCCGCAGACCGAAACTCACCATAACCTGTGGAGCAGCCAATAATCAGTATTGCTGTCTATGATAATCTGATCTTCGAAGGTTTTGGTTATGCCGCCGCTGTACTCTGCCGTAAATAGAAATCTCACCTGCTGCGGAGAATTTTTGCCCCACCTGTTGATCATAGTGCGGTCCCACAATTCTCCGGTGTAAATGGTTTCCCCCTGTGGATTTTTGCCTCCCGCACTTGTTAATGCAGT
>JAKJCD010000228.1:398-1879 GCA_022706625.1 Bacillota bacterium
CCCCGCCACATCAGCACTGAGCAAAAACCGTTCTCCTGACCAGAATACATTTGTTCCGCGCTTTCTTGGCGCTTTCATCGCTGTGTATTCAGGATAAGACACCTCTGTATTGTACTCATCTCCGAAGAGGGCTAGATTGTATCTTTTCCGGTTCCTGTCCCATTCATCGGTATGGTTTATTCTTCCTGTTATCTTTCCCTCTGAAATGACCGTGAATTTATATGAATCTATCCCTGTCCCGGCAGCATCGCTAACGATACAGACGATCTCATATTTACCCGCCAAAGCCATAAAAGGCAAGACATCGGTCTCAATGGCGGGGTAGACCCCCACTCCATTAACCCTTATGCCGGTCTTCTTGTGCCGATAAACCATCTGTTTGCCGAGATAGACTTCCGTAATGAGCTGAAGCGGATCCTTTTCCGCATCGTCTACCTCCACCTTGATTTTAAAATTATCCCCTTCTTTGACAGGAGCAGGGACAGTCTTTATTGACTTCACCCAAGGAGCCGAGCCTCCGCCCTGCACGTAGAACACAAGATTTTCCACATTGGAGAGCTTATCATAATCCGGATTGCCTGAAGGCGCTGCAGGCCTTGTTGTATTGTCTTCCTGCCAGTGCTCGACGATATACTTGCCGTCGATAGTGAATCTCTTTATGGACTCACCCAGCACCGTACCTGTAATAGTCACAGGCTCATTGTCGTCGTTTATAATGACTGCCGCATCGGGATGAGGACCGTCGTTGAATGGCAGGTGGATGTACTTCCAATACTGCTTTTTGGACGGATCCCCTTCGTAGTCAAAGTAGTTGATGTTGTAGGCAACAAGCTCGTTCTTTTTATAGACCAGGCCTTTTTCCTTTGCGTCATCAGCCGGCAGCTCTGCCTGCAAGATGGCTGCATTAGCGTTTGCTGCACTCCATTTGCTAAGTTTTGCCGAATCCGCAAATATCTCTTTTTCTGCATACACCTTCACTCCGTTTTCTATTGAATAAAGGCTAAAATCTTTTACTAAATGGTTGCCTGGTGGTACACGAAAACTCACTAAAGTATCTTTATACGCCGACTCCTGAAGATAGAAATTTTTATCGCTTCCAGTTCCGTTAATAAAGTGCGCTAACTCTTGCCAGCCCGCGTTTTCCGAATCCACAAGCGTATAACTTATGTCAGCGTCGTAAAAATATCCGTACCGTGAACTATAACTTAAGGTAAATCTCTTCGTCCCCGTTATATCCCCGGGCCTTATTATTCCGCCGCTTTTCTTATTGTCCATAATGATTTCAGCCCCTGAGCGTGCGTCTTTATAATAATACCACGCATCATTATATTCTCCGGAATAGGGTGATTGAACATTGATCTGCCTATCCTTCACAAAATAAAATGGCTGTATTTCTGTCAGGATTGCGGCTTTCCCGGCAGGTATGCCGAAATCCATCCGCGTAAGGTAGGCACCAAATATCGCCGCTATATAAGGATTAG
>JAKJCD010000229.1 GCA_022706625.1 Bacillota bacterium
AGCAACGGGGGAAGAACACATGAGCTACAAAGAAGGAGCAGATAAGCAGCAACTCACGTTTATGCCGGCATGTCTGGACGATTATGTGCCGGATAATCATATCTGCCGTGTAATTTGCGCATTCACAAAGCAGTTTGACATGGTAGAACAAGGGTATAAATACGCTGAATGCAAAGAAACCGGC
This sequence comes from Bacillota bacterium, assembly GCA_022706625.1. Classification (GTDB taxonomy): domain Bacteria; phylum Bacillota; class Clostridia; order Peptostreptococcales; family Anaerovoracaceae; genus UBA1426. The sequence goes on from JAKJCD010000229.1 coordinate 185, forward strand.
TGTCGGCCATATGACCCTCGCATGATGCTAAACCTGTATATATACGGATATCTCAATCGTGTGCGTTCATCCCGCCGCTTACAGGCTGAAACCACCCGTAATGTTGAAGTCATGTGGCTGATGGACGGCCTCGCGCCGGACGACAAAACCATCTGCAATTTCCGTAAAGATAACGCAGCAGCGTTACGGAAAACATTTCGCACATTCGTGCGGATGTTTCGCGAATTAGGTCTTTACGGAGGAGAGCTGGAAGCGACGGACGGAACAAAAATCCGCGCCAATAATTCCCGTAAGAACAACCACAACAAGACCACAACGGAGCGCGAGCTCTCCCGTCTGGATAAGAAAATCAGCGAATATATGAACGCCCTTGAGAAGGCCGACCTTGAGGAGAAAGGTGAAAAATCACCGACTGTCGATGAAATCAAGTCTGCTTTGGAGAAGCTCAATCAACGCAAGGTTAAATTTGAAGAGCTTTTAGTGCGAATAGAAGTTGAAGGTGAAGTATCGACAATTGACCCGGATTCTCGCCTTATGCATTCTGGTGGCGACGCACGACCGCTTGACGTGTGTTACAACGTTCAGACCGTAGTCGATGACAAGAATCATCTGATTGTAGATTTCGACATAGTAGACCGTTCGGACGATAAAGGCAACCTGAAAAACATGTCTGACAAAGCGATGGAGGCTCTGGATGTTGAAACTGTTGTTAATCTTGCCGACAAGGGATATTATGATGGTGAGGACATTGCCGCCTGCGAAGAAAATGGCGTAACCTGCCTTGTGGCAAAACCCAAGCCGGGGGGCGATGTAAAGAGTGAGGGCTTTTCCCGTGACAGCTTTGTATATGACCGTGAAAATGATTACTATATCTGCTCCTGCCAAAACAGGCTGAACTTTATGCGAGTGCAAAAGCACAGCAATGGGAAAGAATACCGTGTTTACGCCAACTATTCTGCCTGCGGACAATGCCCGAAAAGATCCGAATGTACAAAATCAGGGCATCGTGAAATTTTGCGGTCGTTATATCAAGACACGCTCGACATTGTGGACAAGCGAACGCATGATAACAAGTCGCTTTACCGAAAGCGGCAAGAGATTGTTGAGCATCCGTTCGGTACAATAAAAGCGGTTTGGGGATATAAACAATTCCTGTGCCGTACAAAGCCGAAAGTCACCGCCGAAACGGCGTTGGCTTATTTGGCGTACAATTTAAGGCGAGCTGTCAATATTTTCAAGGAAAATAACAAAGATTTAAGGGAGGCATTATGAGTATAATTCCTTTTTTAAGGTTTTCATCCGGAATAGTACCTGTTTTTGTCATTTTTGTGTTTTTGCTTTAAATTTCAACTAAAATTCTTGACCGTATAGCTAATACCAGTGAATGTATTGCTTGTTTTTGCGCAGTCTGAATGCAGAATGCAGTATTTATTTTCTTTTAAATTCTAATACTAAGCTGCATTTTAGAAGTGTATAAAAAATCAAACAAAAGCTTTGATATATGGCTTTTGCGCGGATTTTTTATTCAACACTTCTTATGCAGATTAGTATTATGAGTACATGCTGTTTGTCTGCATGTAGTCGTAAATCATCTTACCGTGTTCCTGCTCTTCCTTCTGAATGTGGTTTAAAACACTGCGAAT
>JAKJCD010000022.1 GCA_022706625.1 Bacillota bacterium
CCCTTGTACAAGCCGATTCGGCGGCCATGAACAAGCTTTCTTACGATCTTGCATGGGATATACAGCAAAGGCTTCGGGATATTGAGGAGGAAAGGATACAGATACCCATAGGAAGCATCTTGGGAAATCAGATCCTCTCGCAGACAGGCCCGAAGGTCAAATTGAAAATAATGCCGCTGGGGACGGTTAAAACAACTTTTAAAACTGAATTCACAGAGGCTGGGATCAATCAAACCAAGTATAAGGTTTATCTTGAAGTGATCAACATGGCGAAGGTCGTAGTGCCTTTTTCCGATAAGCAGCTTCAGCTGAAGACGACATTGCTGGTCGCCGAAGCCATTATACTGGGAGAGATTCCAGAGTCATTCATATATGTGCCAAGCGACGAAGTCCTCGATGCAATAAATCCTTAGTTTTGTATAAACATCAGGCGGCTTTTTATACTGAGGATTCTGCAGATAATATGGTATAATAAATACATGGATACAATAAATAAGAACGAAGAAAAAAGAGGATCCGGAATACAAAGAGCGATTCTAGTCGGCATAGAGCTGTCAGAAAGCATTTCCTATTACATGGAGGAACTTGCCGGCCTGGCTCAGGCTGCGGGCATCGAAGTGGCTGGGGAGTTGATCCAGAACAGAGACAGACTTGACTCGGCAACATATTTAGGAAGCGGGAAAACCGATGAACTGGCACAGTTGTGTATGGATATGGAAGCGGACCTGGTGATATTTAACGATGAGCTTTCCGGGATGCAGTTAAGAAATCTGGAAGACAGGCTCGGAGTAAAAGTTATCGACCGCACTATCCTGATATTGGATATATTCGCAGCAAGAGCCACATCGAAAGAAGGGAAGCTCCAGGTCGAATTAGCACAGCTTCAATATCGCCTGCCTCGGCTGACCGGCTTCGGAAATGCGCTTTCAAGGCTCGGGGGCGGTATCGGCACCAGGGGCCCGGGTGAAAAACAACTTGAAACTGATCGTCGGCATATAAAGCGAAAGATGCAGGAAATCAGGCGGGAACTTGAAGAAGCCGGAAACAATCGAAAAATAAAGAGGTCTCAGAGAGAGAAATCGGGCATTCCCATGGCGGCGCTGGTAGGATATACGAACTCCGGCAAATCGGCCATTATGAACCGTTTTCTTAAAGACAGTTTCAAGGAAGAAAAGGCTGTGGATGAAAAGGACATGCTTTTCGCCACCCTTGATACATCACACCGCAGTATAAAACTGGATACAAACCATGAATTTATACTGATTGACACTGTAGGTTTTGTCAGCAACCTTCCACACACTTTAATCAAAGCATTTATGGCGACCCTGGAAGAGGTCAATTATGCCGATTTGCTTCTTCATGTCGTCGATGCTTCGTATGAGGATAATGATTTCCATACAATGGTGACAGATCAGGTGCTGCGGGAGATAGGTGCCGGTGAGAAAGAAAAGATAATGATCTATAATAAAATGGATCTTCTGGGAGAGTCGGAAAAGGCCGGGTATGAAGGCTCTGATACTATTTGTTTTTCTGCCAGATCCGGAGAGAACATGGATATCCTTATCTCAATGATTAAGGAAAAGCTGTTCGGAGGAAGGATAAAGGCAACACTGCTGATTCCATATGACCGCGGAGATATTTATTCTTATTTGCACGACCGCTATAAGATTGAGAATATTAAATATGGAGAGAAGGGTACTTGTTTGGAAGCACTGATGTCTCTTGAGGATTATCAAAGGCTTGAGAATTACAGGATTTGATTGGTGAGGGGCATATGATAAAATATCGAAGCATCAGAAAGGAAGCAATTATAGAGCAGATCATAGAACGATCACGGTTTATTGCCCACGCTAAACCCGTTGAAACTAAGGAGGAGGCTTTGGAGTTTTTTGATAAAGTGAGGGCCCGGCAGAAAGCCGCTACTCATAATGTTCCTGCTTATGTTATCGGTGAAAAAAGCCAGCTTCAGTGGGCAAGCGATGATGGGGAACCTCAGGGCTCCTCCGGTGCTCCGATCGTTCATATGCTTCTCAAAGAGGAGATAACAAATACAGCAATCATTGTTACACGTTATTTTGGAGGCATTAAGCTTGGTATCGGAGGTTTGGTCCGGGCATATACCGGAACGGCGAAACAAGCAATTGAAGCAGCCGGCATATGCAACGTTCAAGAAATGAACACCATGTCGATAAAGCTGGATTATAACTATCTTGCACGGCTACAAAGTCTTGCTGACGGCAGTATCTTTTCCATCGGTAATATCGTATACGAAGATAAGATTACCGTAGACATCATCATGGAACCTGAAAGGGCGGAAGAAGCGGTAAGCATATTATCCGACCTGACCGGAGGCTGCTTTACAGAGACAGGGCTAAGGCAGGAATTGATCAAAATTTAGCATTATTCGAATTGATCAAAACTTAGTATTTTTCGTTGACAAAAAAATAGCGCTATGTTAAGATAAAAATCGGCTCACGAGGAGCCGGCTGCAGCAAGCTGAAGACACTGCCTGCCGGTTAAAGAAGAGCATACAGGAGTCCGAATAAAAATTTGAACTTGACACATAAAAGCAAATAATATATAGTTACTAACTGTGTCAAGCAATTTAAAAGAGATTACCTGGGCGCATAGCTCAGCTGGGAGAGCACCTGCCTTACAAGCAGGGGGTCATAGGTTCGAGCCCTATTGCGCCCACCAAGATGGCCTGGTAGTTCAGTTGGTTAGAATGCCAGCCTGTCACGCTGGAGGTCGTCGGTTCGAGCCCGATCCAGGTCGCCATAATTCTGACGGTCATATGACATAGCGCTGGTGTGGCTCAACGGTAGAGCAGCTGATTTGTAATCAGCAGGTTGGGGGTTCGATTCCCTCCACCAGCTCCATGTAAAAGCCTTATACACGCGGCGGACACAAAAAGATCTTTGAAAATCAAATAACGGAGGGATTCCCGAGTGGCTAAAGGGGGCGGACTGTAAATCCGTTAGCTGAGCTTTCGATGGTTCGAATCCATCTCCCTCCACCAAAAGTATGCGGAAGTGGCTCAGGGGTAGAGCATCGCCTTGCCAAGGCGAGGGTCGCGAGTTCGAATCTCGTCTTCCGCTCCAAATTTTTGCGGATGTAGTTCAATGGTAGAACTTCAGCCTTCCAAGCTGATAGCGTGAGTTCGATTCTCATCATCCGCTCCATTTTGGGCTCATAGCTCAGTTGGATAGAGCAACGGCCTTCTAAGCCGTGTGTCCGGGGTTCGAATCCCTGTGGGCTCACCATTTTAGAATGGGGTATAGCCAAGCCGGTAAGGCAACGGACTTTGACTCCGTCATTCGTAGGTTCGAGTCCTGCTACCCCAGCCATAGGACCCATTAGCTCAGTCGGCAGAGCACTTGACTTTTAATCAAGGTGTCCCGCGTTCGAATCGCGGATGGGTCACCAAATCATTAAAGAGAAATAGTCGCCGCATCAGCAGAGACCCAAAGCGGCGGGTATTCAGTACAGATAAATACCATTATTCAGGGAGTGGACAGCACTCATTCAGGGAGAGGTGTCCGAGCGGTTTATGGAGCTGGTCTTGAAAACCAGTGACTCCGAAAGGGGCCGTGGGTTCGAATCCCACCCTCTCCGCCATTTCTCCAAATACATGTACGATGAGAGTACGGAGAAGTACTCAAGCAGGCTCAAGAGGGCGGTTTGCTAAACCGTTAGGTCGGGCAACCGGCGCATGGGTTCGAATCCCATCTTCTCCGCCAAATGCAGGGGTATAGCTCAGCTGGTAGAGCAGTGGTCTCCAAAACCACGTGCCGAGGGTTCAAGTCCTTCTACCCCTGCCATAAACACCGTATGACCAACGGGGTGTAGCGCAGCTTGGCAGCGCATCTGGTTTGGGACCAGAGGGTCGCAGGTTCAAATCCTGTCACCCCGACCAATGCGGTCCAAGCATAAAATGTGGGCCATTAGCTCAGTCGGTCAGAGCATCCGGCTCATAACCGGCAGGTCCGGGGTTCAAGTCCCTGATGGCCCACCATCAAAACTTGTTAGCTCAGCATCGTATTCGCCCAGGTAGCTCAGTCGGTAGAGCAGTGGACTGAAAATCCACGTGTCGCTGGTTCGATTCCGGCCCTGGGCACCACGGGATAGCCGATTGAGACTTATGTCCGATCGGTTATTTTTTTACCCTGGTTTAGCACCTCTAAGATTTGTATGAACTATTCCTTAAATCAGCTAAATCCGTCACAAATTGCATTCTGTGTATAACAAACAGCATAAATTAAGGCTTAAACTCATAAAACGAGCCCGGTGATCAGCTAAATTTTGAAAAAAAGCAATCTGTGTATAACAAAATGGCCTTTTGTTATACACAGATTCGTTTCTCCGGTTTTTTAGCTGATTTTGCGAGTTGTACCCCTTGAATCGGAGCATAATTACAGCATTATTTATACACAGAATAGGTAAAAGGCCAAAAAAAGATAACTGTACCTACCTTTGATTGTTGATGCTAGCTTGAACAAATTTTCTTGCAATTGCCTACGGTATGTGATATAAAAGAAAAAAGATTTACATCAGAAAGGTCCTGAACGATGAAAACAATTTTAAATGCTTCATATTTCTTTATCAACTTTTTCCGGAGCTTTTACTTTAGCTTTGGATATTTTTGGTATAATAGAAACAGCGAAGCGCATGAGCTTATTTAACATCAAAACCGGATGGAAGAGTTTATCGGAAGAGAGGTTCAGCGCAAAGGGCCTCTCTTTTTAAATAGGGTTAACATACAGAAGAGATTATTTCGATTGAAGCATCGTATTTAAATAAGGATAGCAGCTGTATAGGGTAAAGCCATAAGTCGTCTATACGCTGCTATAAGGAAAGGGGTCTCAATTATGAAAGAAATAGAAGTAAAATCAAGGGCCTTTACATATAGAATACTTATTGAAGCCGGCTGTCTTGAACGCTGCGGGGAGATGATACGAAAGGTTTCCGACAGCAAGAGAGCAGTAATGATTTCTGACGATAATGTGTGGGAGAAATATGGCAGCATTGCTGAGACTTCATTAAAAAAGATGAGCTTTGCGGTGGATTCTATAAGAATAAAGCCCGGTGAAGGCAGCAAAACCATAGACTGTTTCACAAAGGTATGCGAAGAATTAGGGAATCTTAAGGTATTGAAGGATGATCTTATAATTGCTTTGGGAGGCGGTGTGGTAGGAGATTTGGCGGGATTCGTGGCTGCTGTATATATGAGAGGTTTGAATTATATTCAGATACCTACAACTCTTTTAGCCCAGGTGGACTCTTCCGTAGGGGGAAAAACGGCCATAGACCTTCCACAAGGGAAAAACCTCATTGGAGCTTTCCATCAACCGCTTTTAGTAATCACCGACCCGGAGCTTTTAAGCACCTTAAATAAGAAACAGCTGAAGCAGGGAATGGCGGAGATCATAAAATACGGAGCAATCAAGGATAAGGAACTCTTTAAAAAATTAGAGCAATACGGTAGCATAGAAGGTGCTCTTCTCCACATGGAAGAAATTATTTATAGATGCTGCGATATAAAACGGAGCTTTGTGGAACAGGACGAACGGGACAACGGAGAAAGGCGGAAACTCAACTTCGGACACAGTTTTGGCCATGCCATTGAAAAAATCGGCAATTATACACTCCATTCCCATGGAGAGGCCGTGGCAATGGGCATGAACATAGCGGCGGGAATAGGCATGAAACTTGGGATAACAGATGCCGAGACCGGAAAAAGATTGACACAGATCCTGAATGCCTACGAGCTGCCGACTCAGGTGCAATCAAACTATAAGGATATTGTGCGCCATATGGCTATAGATAAAAAGAACGACGAAAAGGGCTTGAAGCTGGTGCTGCTAAAGAACATCGGACAAAGTCTGCTTTACACCATAGCAGAACAGGAGCTGGAAAACATACTTGAAGATGTGCTTGATGATATATTGGAGTTGATAGTATGAATATCGGAAAAACGATAGGGAAGGATTGCATTCCAAGGGGAACGGTTTGCCTTCCCCCATCTAAGAGCCTTTCTCACAGAGCATTGATATGCGCGGCCATGGCGGGAGAAGGTGCAGCTATCAAGAACATTAAGACAGATGGCGAAGATGTGGCTGCTACCCTGGCTTGCCTTGAAAAAATGGGTCTCGGCTTTTTGCGGCAAGAAGATGCGATCACAGTAACAGAAGGTATAGGCGGAACTATTTGTCACAGACATAAAATGGATGGGATATCCCTTGATTGCGGGGAGTCCGGCTCTACTTTACGGTTTCTTATACCATTATTATTATTATCTCCTGCTAATACAACCATGACCGGGAGAGGAAGGCTGCTTGAGCGGCCTCTGAAAGGATATTTAAACGCCTTGGAGGCCAACGGCGGCAAATCCATAAAGGATGACTGGTGTCTTAGATTGCAGGGCCCTCTTAGACCGGGGATTTATGAACTGCCCGGAAATCTGAGCTCTCAGTTTGTATCCGGGCTGTTGATGATCCTGCCATTGCTTGAGGGAAGCAGTAAGATCCGGATGACCACGGCCCTTGAATCGGAGCCCTATGTGGATATGACCATTGATGTCATGAGAGACTTCGGCGTTACGGTTGAAAGAAGGGGGAAAAGTGAATTTCTCATCCCGGGTGAGCAGGTGTATGCACCTGCTGATTATAAGGTGGAAGGCGATTATTCGGCGGGAGCATATTTCCTAGTTGCGGGGGCCTTAGGCTGCGATGTGGGCTGCCGGGGACTTTCTGCGGATTCCGCCCAGGGGGACAAAGAAATACTGAACTTCATCCGTAGGTGCGGAGGACGAATCGAAATGGACGAGGAGGGCATAATGAAGGCCACCGCAAATGAGCTTCGAAGTATTACCGCAGATATCAGCCAATGCCCGGATCTGGCCCCGCCGCTTTCAGTGCTTTTATGCTTTTGCAAGGGAGAAAGCAGAATTGTGGGAGCAGGCCGTCTGCGCATGAAGGAAAGCGACAGACTAAGATCCATATCTGAGTCGTTGAATTCATTGGGCGCAAAAATAACGGAAGGACCCGATTATCTTACAATACAAGGGGTCGATGAGCTTTACGGAGGGAGAGTAGACTCCCATAATGACCACAGGATAGCTATGGCAGCAGCTTTAGCGTCAATAAAAAGCCGGGGAGCAGTCACGATTTCAGATCCCGAATGCGTCAATAAGTCTTATCCGGCTTTCTTTAGAGATTTCTGCGGGCAGAAAAAGGAGGAATGAGCATGAGCAATATTTGGGGGAGGAATCTGAGATTGTCCATCTTCGGGGAATCCCACGGAGGTGGCATCGGAATCGTGATCGACGGATTGCCGGCAGGTTTTGGCATAGATATGACCGAGATAAAAAGACATATGGCTAGGAGGTCCCCCGGCAGAGGCATTCTGTCAACGAAAAGGAAAGAAGACGACGAAGTCGAGATCCTGAGCGGTATGCTTGAAGAGGTCACTACCGGCGCACCTCTTTGCGGAATAATAAGAAATACTGATACAAGATCAAAAGACTATACAAAAAACCTGCCAAGGCCCGGCACGGCAGATCTGACAGCCCATATCAAGTTTAATGGCCATAACGATCATAGGGGCGGGGGCCATTTTTCCGGACGACTTACGGCTCCGCTCGCATTTGCGGGGGGCATAGCGCGGCAAGTACTGGAAAGCAGAGGGATAAGAATAGGTGCACATATATTGCAGATCGGTAAACATTTAGATGAACCCTTTAGCAAAATCGATGAAGCCCTGTTTGAAAAACTTGGAGCGTCTGATTTCCCTTTAATAAACGAGTCAAATGCCGGACCAATGAAGGAAGAAATAATAAAGGCATCAGAAGAGGGGGATTCCATAGGAGGTGTGGTAGAGTGTGCAGCATTCGGTCATCCTGCGGGACTGGGGTCGCCTTTCTTTGAATCCCTTGAAAGCAGCCTAACTTCTTTAGTGTTTTCTATCCCAGGGACAAAGGGCATCGAGTTCGGTGATGGATTTGCTATGGCCGCAATGAGGGGAAGCGAAGCCAATGACGGGTGGCTGAAAGTGAATGGCAATATCACATCTTCCACAAATCACAGCGGCGGTATCAACGGCGGCATCACTAACGGTATGCCCATAGTTTTCCGCACAGTTTTCAGACCTACCGCATCCATTGCGAAAGAACAAAGCACTGTTGATCTGATCACCGGAGAAAGCAAAGCTCTGACAATAGCAGGCCGCCATGACCCTTGCATAGCGCCAAGAGCGGTTGTTGTGATTGAATCGGTCTTGGCACTTTGCCTTATGGACAGTATTTTGGAAGGCAGGTTATGAGGATGAAAAACATCGTACTGATAGGGATATCCGGCAGCGGAAAAACTGCTGTAGGTGAAAGACTTGCCCGGCGATTGTCACGAGAATTCATCGATCTGGATTCATTTATCAGCAACAGAGAAGAATCAAGTATCGAACAGATATTCAACGAACGGGGAGAAGAGGGGTTTCGTCTTGCCGAAACGGAAGCGGCTAAAGTCGCAGCCGGGAGAAAAAATGCAGTCATCGCTTGCGGCGGCGGTGTTGTTTTGAAAAAAACAAACATGGAAGCATTATCCCGAAACGGCATAGTAATTTTTATGAACAGACCGATAAAAGATATTTTGGAAAATGTAGACCTGAAAGACCGGCCGCTTTTAAAGGATATCCCTGAAAAATTGTATGCTCTTTATCGGGACAGAGAGGTGCTCTATGATAAATATGCCGATTTTGAAGTGAATTGCGCCGAAGGGAGAGATAAAACACTGGAACAGTTGATCCGTATTTCAGGACTTGAACAAAGCAAAAAAAAGCTTGCGGTGATCGGGGATCCGATTTCACAAAGTCTTTCGCCGGATATTCATATCCCCGCTTTAAGACCTTTTGTAAAATCTATAAGCTATGAAAGAGCGGAAGTCAAGAAGGGATCTCTGAGCCGTTGGATACCCGAAGCGGGAAGGGTTGCGCTTGACGGGTTCAATGTGACAATGCCGCATAAAGAAGACATAATCGGATTTCTAGACAGAATTGATGAGGAGGCTCAGGAAGCAGGCTCGGTCAATACAGTGGTAAAAAGAGATGGGAGCCTTTGGGGATATAACACGGATGGAGATGGTTTTGCGGGCGCCGTTGAAAGCATCGGAGAAAGCTTTTACGGCTCTGCTGTGACAATAATCGGTTCAGGAGGCGCAGCGGCAACCATAGCTATGAAAGCTGCAAAAAAGGGTGCGGCGGAAATACATATCACAGCGAGAAACCAAGATAAGGCAGAGCTTATTTGCCAAAAAATCAAGAACAGTTATAAGACACGGTGCAAAGTCCATCCTTTTAACTTTCAGGATAACGGTGACGCCCGCTGGGATTCACGCATTATTGTAAATACTACTCCTCTTGGAATGAAGGGAATGGGAAACAATTTCAGGAGGTTCGATTTTCTTGACAATGTGAATAAAGATGCCCTTATATGCGATTTGATTTACAGTCCGCTGAAAACCGGATTGCTGTCAGAGGCGGAAAAAAGAGGTCTTAAGACTCTCTGGGGCATCACCATGCTGATAGAGCAGGCGCTGAGAGCTGATTGCCTTTACCTTGGGGCAATAATTAAGCGGGAAAAAGCATACAAAAGAATAATAGAAAACCTTAAAGGAAAGGTGGAGGGAATATGATCATCGTAATCAAACCGGATGCATCTGAACAGGCGATAGAGCAGCTTAAAAGGAATATCGAAAACCAAGGTTTGATCGTACAGGATATCAAGGGAGGAAATGCCAGGATGCTTGGTCTGGCTGGGGAAGTGGCATCGGTATCACCTGATTCTTTAAGCCGTATGGATATAGTGGAATCCGTACTGATGGTCAGAGAACCGTATAAACTGGCAGGACGGCGCTTTCATCCCCGGGACACGATCGTTGCTGTTGGGCAGGCACAAATTGGCGGAGGGCATTTTTCTGTAATAGCCGGTCCCTGCTCAGTAGAAGGCGAAGATCAGATCCTTTCCATAGCCCGGGATATTGCGAAATCCGGTGCGGAGTTTTTAAGGGGAGGCGCCTTTAAACCACGAAGCTCACCCTATGCCTTTCACGGGCTCGGGCTGGACGGACTGGAGCTTTTAAAAGCCGCTAGGCAGAAAACAGGTCTGCCAATCGTTTCGGAGATCCTTTCCACGGATCATTTGGATGCCTTTGCGCAAGATGTGGACGTTATCCAGATAGGTGCTCGAAATATGCAGAACTTCAGCCTGTTGGTGGAAGTGGGGAAGTTAAAAAAGCCGGTGCTTTTAAAAAGAGGGCTTTCCTCATCGCTGGAGGAATTGCTCATGTCTGCAGAATACTTGATAAAAGGAGGCACAGAACAAGTGATTCTTTGCGAGAGGGGTATACGGACTTTCGAAACAGCAACGAGGAACACTCTTGATCTTTCAGCGATTCCGGTATTGAAACAAAAAAGCCATCTTCCGGTGATCGCAGACCCGTCTCACGGGACAGGTCATTGGCAGCTGGTAGCACCTCTTGCTCTGGCTGCAGTCGCCGCCGGGGCCGATGGGTTGATAATCGAGGTGCATAATATGCCGCAGAAGGCCTTATGTGACGGCCAGCAGTCTATCACCCCGGAAGTCTTTCATAATCTAATGAAAAAGATCAACCGGGTCAGGGAAGCGATCAAATAAGAGCATAGAAATAAACTGAATTTTATGCGTTTTTCGGGAGGAAAAATAATGGATAACAAAGAGATGATTCAAAAAGTAAGAAAGGATCTGGACTCTCTTGATGATAAGCTGGTTCAAATCATGCAGGAGAGGATGGCACTGGTCGATGCGATCGCAGAGGCTAAAAGAGCAGAAAACATGCCGACTGCCGACGAAAGCAGGGAAGAGCAGATCATAAAAAGGGTTTTAGACAGTGCAAAGGATGAATATAAAGGAGAAACGGTGACTTTTATACGCACTATCCTGGGACTGTCTAAATTTCGTCAGCGAAAGCTGCTTTTTGACAATATAGAGGATCCTTTGCTGCCACCGCCGAGGGAACCTGCGGCAAAAGATATAACCATCGCCTATCAGGGACTTCCCGGTGCCTGGGGAGAGCAGGCCGCTTTGAATCTTTTCCCCTTGGCGGAACGAAAGAACGAGAGGACATTTGATGATGTTTTCGCTGCAGTAAAAAAACAGGAAGCCAATTACGGCATTGTTCCTATCGAAAATTCCAGAACGGGCGCAATCGGAGAAACCTACGACCTTTTACGAAAATTCGGATGTTATATAGTAGGCCAGACCCAGGTAAGGGCGGCTCATTGCCTGATGGGCATGCCAGGGACAAAGCTGTCTGATATAAGGGAAGTATTTTCTCATCCAGAGGGTTTGCATCAGTGCGCCGCATATCTGAAAAAGCATAATTGGGATTTGACCGAAACCAGGAATACCGCTGTGGCGGCCAGTTTAACAGCTGAAAAAGGGGAAAAAAGATATGCTGCCATCGGATCGAAAAGGGCGGCTGAGTTGTATGGACTTGAGATGATAGAAGGCAATATTACGGATGATCACAGCAACAATACCCGTTTTATAGCTATTGCCGATAAACCGGAGTATAATTCCTCCTGCAATGCCGTGAGCATAACTTTCAGGACTTCACACAGGAGCGGAGCACTTTGTGAAGTGTTGTTTCACTTTATGGCGGCGATCAATCTGAGCCGCATTGAGTCGAGGCCTATGATGGGAGAGAAATACTGCTTTTTGCGGATCTTGAGGGAAATATCGATGATGAAGCTGTGCAGCGGGGACTCAGACATGCGGCCGCTTCCTGCGGTTATCTTGAGGTCCTGGGTTGCTATCCGGGTTGATCGAGTGAAAACAGTTTAGTATGCAGCGGGTTTTTGCTGGATAGACCATCGCCTATGTGTTACAATTAGACATACGATTAGGCACAGCGCAGCCGGGCTTTCATACAGAGTAAAACCATAAAGGAGCCAAAGCAAATATGGCACAGCTTTACTACAGATACAGCACGATGAATGCAGGCAAATCCATTGAGCTTATAAAAGTCGCATATAATTATGAAGAGAGAAACAAGCGTGTATTAGTGCTGATCCCTGGGGTGGATGACCGATACGGAACGGGAGTGGTCAGCTCGCGAATCGGTGTCAGCAGAGAAGCGACCGTAGTTAACGAAGAGACCAACCTTTTAAAGCTCTTTATGGAGGAAAATGCAAAGGAAAAGATCGACTGCGTACTGGTGGATGAATGCCAATTTCTCAAAAAACACCATGTACAAGAGCTTGTCGAGATAGTTGACAGCTATGATACTCCCGTTCTTGCATACGGATTAAAAAATGATTTCAGGAACGAACTTTTTGAAGGCTCTTACTACATGCTGGTCTATGCGGATAAGATTGAAGAGATCAAAACCATATGCTGGTGCGGAAGGAAAGCTACAATGGTAGCCAGGATCGTGGACGGGAAATTTGTCAAGACAGGAGAACAAATCGTTATCGGAGGCAATGATATGTATGTCTCTCTCTGCCGTAAGCATTACAACGACGGCAGAGTCGGCGACAAGCTCATTGAGCCCGAACCTTAAGTATCCAAATAAACCACCCATGAGTTTAGGCCCTCTGGGTTAGACTGCCCGGAGGGTCTGTGCTGTTAGAAAGACTTACGGTCGAGAAAGGACATAAGACTATGGCAGAAAGGCAGAAGCTGCTGCTCCATAGTTGCTGCGGACCTTGCAGTACCACAGTTGTTGAAAGGGTCGCCGGTAAATATGATGTTACTCTGTTTTTTTATAACCCCAATATTACCGATCCCGAAGAATACGAAAGGAGGAAAACCGTCTTGTTACGGTTTTTAAAGATTTACAACGAAAAGTATTTTTCGAAAAAAACCGTTGGTTTCCTCGAAGGGGCATATGATACAGGCAGATTCTATGAAGCGGTGAAAGGAGCGGAGGAAGCACCGGAAGGCGGGAAGCGTTGCGAAAAGTGCTTTGAGCTTCGCCTAGGGGAAACAGCTAAAATAGCAGGAGAATTAGGTTTTGAAAGTTTCGGGACCACTCTTTCCGTCAGTCCTCATAAAAGCTATGCCTTAATATCAAAGATAGGAAGCCTGCTGGCTTCGCACGAGGATATTATGTTCCTGAACGATGATTTTAAAAAAAAAGCAGGCTATGAAAGGTCGATAGCACTTTCAAAAGAATATGAACTATATCGGCAAAACTACTGCGGATGCGAATTTTCTAGAGAATGTAAGAGGTGATTTAATGTCAGGAAAACTAATTATACCGAAGAACTATGATCCTTTACTAGATTTGATGGAAACTCAGCGTGCAATTAAAAAAATCAAGGACTTTTTTCAGCAGGAGCTGGCTTACGGATTGGAGCTTCGCAGAGTGTCGGCACCCTTGCTTGTGGATCCGGCAAAAGGATTGAATGACAATCTCAACGGTGTTGAGAGGACTGTTTCCTTTACGATCAAGGATATGAACGAGATGGTGGCGGAAGTGCCTCAGTCTTTGGCAAAGTGGAAGAGGAGCGCCCTTGGACGTTACGGTATAAAGCCGGGTAAAGGAATTTATACAGACATGAATGCCTTACGGAGGGATGAAGATCTGGATAATCTCCATTCTGTTTATGTTGATCAGTGGGATTGGGAGAAAGTGATCGGCAAAGAGGACAGGACCGAGGAATACCTTAAGGAGACAGTCACCAATATTTACAACGCAATCAAGAATCTGGGCGACTATGTGAACCGGCTTTACAGGGAATTGCGGACGGAGCTGCCCAATGAGATTTTCTTTATAACCAGCCAGGAGTTGGAGGATAGATATCCGGATCTGGACCCGAAACAACGAGAGGATGCCATTGCTGAAGAAAAACGGGCAGTCTTCATAATGAAGATCGGGAGTGTGCTGAAATCCGGCCGGAGGCATGACGGAAGGGCACCTGACTATGATGACTGGGATTTAAACGGTGATATAATATTATGGAATGATATTCTGGAATGTGCATTTGAGATTTCCTCTATGGGCATCAGAGTTGATGAAGAATCCCTTGTTCGCCAGCTCGAAACAGCGGGGGCAACGGAACGACTGAAAATGGAATTTCACCGGCAAATACAAAAGGGCGAACTTCCCTATTCCATAGGCGGGGGTATCGGCCAATCCAGATTGTGCATGTACTTCCTGAGAAAAGCTCATATCGGCGAAGTTCAATCGGCAATATGGCCGGAGGCTATGATGCAAAAATGCGCGGAGAATAAGATATATTTATTGTAGATAAGACCACAGATCTAAAAACCCGGGAACCGATAGATTCGGAGAAAGCAATGGAATACATAAACCTGATAATCGATAACATCAGCGATAATACAGATATGCTCTATACCTTTACCTCCGAGATCGAAGGCTTGAAACCGGGGGACAAGGTCACCGTTCCCTTTACAATCAGGAATAAGCAGCACGGAGCCTATGTGCACTCGATAGAGGGACAACCTGACTCAAGTATAAAGAATTATAAACAGATAATCGAAAAAGACCCGCATATATCCCTCCCTGCCGATGCCATAGAAGTATGTGACTTTATGAGGCAGCGTTACTTCTGCAGATATATCGATGCAATAAGATGCTTTGCCCCCTCCGGGTCCCCGCCAAAGAGAAGGCCGAGGAAAGATATCTTTGAGGGAAGTGACGCGGAACCCGCCGACCCGCCTGCTTTGACAGAGGAACAGGAAACTGCGGTGGGCAGAATAGCCGCATTTATAGATAGAAATGAACATAAAGTTTTTATGATGCAGGGTGTTACCGGAAGCGGAAAGACGGAAGTATACATAAGGGTTATCGGAGAATGCATAAAAAGACAAAAGACCGCTATAATGCTGGTCCCGGAAATTGCCTTAACAAATCAGACTATCCGCCGTTTTCAGGAAAGATTCGGCGCCGGCGAGCTTGCTGTACTGCATAGCAAGCTTTCAGACGGTGAGCGTTATGATCAATGGATGAGGATAAGATCAGGCATAGCAAAAGTAGTCATCGGAGCACGATCGGCTGTTTTTGCTCCGATGGAAAACATAGGGGCTATTATCCTGGATGAAGAGCATGAAACGACTTATAAATCTGATATGACACCGAAGTATGATACTATTGAAGTAGCAATAAAACGGGCCGATATAAACAATGGAATCGTAATTCTGGGCAGCGCTACTCCTTCATTGACATCGGCTTTCCGTGCGGCGAAAGGCCAATATGAAAAGATACTGCTTACGGCCAGATATAATAAAACTCCATTACCGTCTGTCGATATCGTTGACATGAGGGAAGAGCTCAAACAGGGCAACAAAAGCATTTTCAGCTTAGAGCTTTATCGGCAGATCAGGAGTTGTTTAGATGAAAAGAAGCAGGTAATTCTTTTTTTAAACAGGCGGGGATATTCAACATTCCTGTCTTGCAGAAATTGCGGATTTGTAGTGAACTGTAAGGAATGCAACATTTCAATGACTTTTCATAAGACAGAAGGAGAAGCGGTTTGCCATTTCTGCGGAAGAAAGACAAAAGCACCGACAGTGTGCCCCCAATGCGGAAGCAAATATATCCGCTATTTCGGCGCCGGTACCGAAAAGGTAGAGGAAGCGGCGAGTGAAGCATTCCCGGATGCTGTAATTGAACGTCTTGATATGGACACGGCAAAACGCAAGGGAAGCGCTGAAGCGATTCTTGACAGGTTCGGAAATAAAATGACAGATATACTGATAGGGACCCAACTGGTTGCAAAAGGGCTGGATTTCAACAATGTAGGACTTGTAGGCATAGTCGCGGCAGATATTTCCCTGAACATACCGGATTTCCGGTCGCCCGAGCGTACGTTTCAGCTCATCACACAGGCCGCGGGTCGTGCGGGAAGGGGCACAGATCCTGGAAGAGTAGTGATACAAAGCTATACACCGGACCACTATGCCATCCTCATGGCAAAAGACCAGGATTACGATTCATTTTATGAAACGGAAATAAAAATCAGAGAAAGGATCGGCTATCCTCCATATTGCGATATAATATACTTGGTTTTATCCGGCGCATCGGAAGAAGAAGCAGCAGAAGGCGCAAGGGCAATCAAGGCAGCTTTTTTGAAAAGGACAGGAAACGATCATATTAAGAACGTATTGGGGCCAAGACCGGCGCCGATAAGCAAGATCGGCGGGCTGTACAGATATCAGCTTTTTATCAAATGTTCTGCGACAGACTGGGATCTTTACAAAGAAGCTCTTTGGAGAATAAAGAGCAAGGCTGCCAAACAGAAAAAAAAGACCTGGGCATTGTATATCGATGTGAACCCCTTCGGGTTTTTATAGGAGGAAATCAAGGAGTAAAGCATATGGCATTAAGAAACATAGTAAAAGAAGGCGATGAGATTCTGTCTAAGCGGGCAAAGCCGGTTTCCGATATCAACAAAAGGATAGAGGAGCTGCTGGATGATATGATCGAAACTATGAGGGCAAACGACGGTGTGGGTTTGGCGGCACCGCAGGTGGGTGTGCTTAAGCGCATCTTCGTTGTCGAGGTAGACGAAAAGATTTATGAATTGATTAATCCGGAGATTCTGGAGACAGACGGGATACAAACAGGAGATGAAGGATGCCTGAGCGTTCCCGGCTATATCGGAACTGTAGAAAGGCCCGCATTTTTAAAGATGAAGGGCCTTGATAGAAATGGGAAGGAAATAGAGATCGAAGGCAGTGGCTTATTGGCGGTGGCTCTTTCCCATGAGTACGATCATCTGGAAGGAGTCCTGTTTGTCAGCAAAGCTTTGGAGCTACAGGAAATTGAAGCGACCGAAGAGTAAGCGAAGGTGAATATTTATGAGAATCGTATATATGGGGACTCCGGATTTTGCGGTCCCTCCTTTAATAAGACTTAAAGAGGAAGGGCATGATATCTCTATGGTCATAACCCAGCCGGATAAACCGAGGGACAGAGGCAAGAAAATACTTCCTCCTCCGGTCAAAGTGCAGGCGGAATCATACGGGATACAGGTCTGTCAGCCCCAAAGCAACAAAGAAATATTGGAATTGATATCTAACCTGAAAATCATCAGTCCGGACATTATCATTGTCGCCGCCTATGGCAGATTACTGCCTGTGGAGCTTCTGGAGCTGCCGAGACTTGGCTGTGTTAATATCCATGCCTCTCTGCTGCCAAAATATCGTGGCGCGGCGCCTATCCCGCATGCCATACTTTCCAGCGATACGGAAACAGGTGTTACTCTCATGTATATGTCCGAGGGCATGGACGAAGGGGATATTATTATTAAAAAGCCGACTCCAATCGGAGACAAGACAGCGGGACAGCTGTTTTGCGAGCTTTCTGTTTTAGGTGCGGAGCTTCTTATAGAAACCCTGCCGTCAATCATAGACGGTACTGCGGATAGGATAGTACAAAACCGGGAATTGGCCACATATGCACCGAAAATAACAAAGGAGGACAGCCGGCTGGATTTCCGACAGACCGCAGAGGCAATAGAGCGGCGTATAAGAGCAATGGATCCGAAACCGGGAGCATATACGTTTATCCAAGGGATGCAGGTAAAGATGTTCGATGCGGAAATCATTTCCCATGTTTCAAGCGGCCCGCCTGGTTTTATCCAAAGAGTGGATAAATACGGTATCCTTGTTTCCGCTGGGGAGGGCGATCTGCTAATCAAGAGGATAAAGGCGCCCGGGAAGCAGACTATGGATGTTTCCGAATATATAAAAGGGAATAAAATTGAAATCGGCAGTGTTTTAAGTTAAAATATGAAAAGGAGGGCGGGATCTATGGATGACGACAGAAGGACAGCATATCTGACCCTGATAGATATAGAAAACAACAAGGCCTATTCCAACCTTGCACTTAACCACCATATAACGATCTCAAAGCCGAATTCAAAGGCCTTAGTCAGAAGGCTTGTTTACGGTGTCCTGGAAAACCGCACTTATTTGGACTATGTCATAGGGCATTATCTTACAGATCCTTTACAGAAACTGAACACCAGCGATCGTACTGTTTTACGGATCGGCTTGTATCAGTTGATTTTTATGGATTCGATCCCTTCATATGCGGCAGTATCGGAGACTGTAAACCTTGCTAAGCACTACTGCAAAGGAAGAGAGGGCTTTATCAATGCAGTATTGCGCAATTACGAACGATCGGGAAAAGAGATCGCTTTACCTGACCGGGAAACGAACGAAAGCGAATATCTTTCCGTGAAATATTCCTATGCGAAATGGATAGTTGAGTTGTGGCTCAGTGAATACGAATCTGAGTTTACAGAAGAACTGTTGGCTGCGGGAAATAAGACTCCCGAACTGACTATACGACCCAATTTGCTTAAAAATAGCAAAAAAGGATTAAAAAAGCGTCTGATTGAAAAGGGATATGAGGTATCTGAAAGCCATATAAACAATATTGCCCTTCGCGTAAAAGGTGAGGATCTGATTGAAACCAACCTGTATAAGGACGGTATGTTTACAGTGCAGGATGAAAGCTCCATGGCGGCAGTAGATTTATTAGATCCGCAGCCCAACGAATTCGTCATAGATGTCTGTGCG
>JAKJCD010000230.1 GCA_022706625.1 Bacillota bacterium
TTAATTATCCGGTTATCCTTACGCACCTTGAAGTGGATGGCGTCTAAAAATACTACCGGGTAAATGCGGTCTAAGGGTCTGGATTGCCACTCCGAGATTGCAGGTAAGATTTTATCTGTAATTTTACTGACCATAGTCGGGGAAACATCAATTCCATAAATATCCCGCATATGATCTTCGATATCCCGGGTGGACATTCCCTTGGCGTACATAGCAATAATCTGCTCTTCTAATTGGTTCGAGGTCTTTTCATATTTGCCGATAATTCTGGGCTCAAATTCACCGTTTCTGTCCCTGGGTACTTCAATTTCTGTTTTTCCGAACTTGGTTTGGATGGTCTTCTTGTTGTAGCCGTTACGGCTATTTCCTGTATTATTACCGTCAATACTGTGCTTTTTGTAACCGAGATGCTCTTCTATTTCAGCTTCAAATATCTGCTGCAATGTGTCCTTGAACAGGCCTTTTAGCATCTCATGCACGTCCTCTACACTGTGGCAATCCTTTGCCAGTTCCCTGATGGTCTTGTCTTTAAGATCTTGCATAAATGGTCATCTCCTTTATTGGTAGTATTAACCATTTACACGTAATTTAATATATTCTCTTAAACTTGCGATAAATAACAATCGTCTATTCGACAGCGCTTCCCACGTTTTTAATCATAACCTGTCCAGTTGCATTTTTACCAGTTATTCGCATTATATATTCATCCGTTTCTGATACTGTTACAGTGAAAATACCTGATTTAAGGTCGTTTCCCGTATACGGTGCGGTGCCGTTTTTACCGCTTACTATCAAAGCAATATCGCCCTCTTTACATTCTATCTCAACTTGTACCACATCACCCCTAACAAGAGATAATTCACACTTGCTTGTAGAACTATATTCCTTTAGATCCATTGTGAAGCCCGTTCCGTGTCCGTCCTCAAGAATCAGGATACTACCCTTTTGGCTGGTACAAGCTGAAAGGGTAAAAATAAACAGTAAGGTTAGAACTCCTGAAAAGATGGCTATACTCATCTTGCCCGCACTCCTTCTCTTAATTAATTTCCTAAAAAGCATGACATGACCTCCTCGATAAATTTATCTCGCTCATTAATCCACGGGCTGTGCCCGGAATGCTCAAACCATATAATCTCCTTATGTGGCGCATCCAGTATGCGTTCGTACTCCTCAACCAAAACCGTAGGAGCGTTAACATCGTGCCGTCCCAAGAAGAAGTAGACAGGCACATCCAGCTTTGTGTAGTCCATTCTCATATCGATTTTATAAAGCTGCTGATACACATCGTTAAAAGTGTTGATTACTCCCCGGAAAAAGTTAATTTTATCTAATAATCCATATTCAGAAGATCCGATATCCCGTAAGGTATTGTAACCGGGGTTCTGGATATCCGGAATGCTTTCCATATATGCGCTGAGATAGTTGAGATAAAGCGCGATTTTCCATGTGACATCCTTACCGTAATACGGCGGCTCACCATTTGCCTGTAGCTTTTTTACAAGTTTAGCATCTCCATTATTTTTAGCAATTTCCAAAACCTTGGCATAATCCATCCGCTCGGTTTCTGCAAAATCAATCATCTGTCCCGTGCCAATTAAGGCATGGTAAGACTGTGGGTATTTATCCACCAGGAAAATCCCTAACGCACTGCCCCAAGATTCACCGATCAAATAGATTTTTTCCTGTGAAAAGCGCTCTTTTAAATACTCTGTCAGGGCATAACCATCTTGAATGTATGTGTCAATGATGATGTTTTGTATCTTTTCAGCGTAGTAAGACTTGCCGGAACCCGGCTGATC
>JAKJCD010000231.1:0-1468 GCA_022706625.1 Bacillota bacterium
ATCTGTTTCTTTTGTCTTTCTTTCAATTTCGGCTTTTCTTTGTATAGCTTCAGTCATTACTTTTACCTCCTTTTCCTGCATTGTCATCATTATTTTTTATATCCTTCAGTACGCTTTTTATTCCCTCTGCCACAGCTTTGTTTTCTTCCTTAGTTCCTACTGTTATGCGCAGTCTTTTTTTAAAATTGCGTACCATGATAGATCGGGCTTTTAAGCTCTCATGAATATAATCTGCGTGATCGGTTTCGATGCAGATAAAGTTTGTAGCTGTAGGGTATATTTTATTTATATACTCGCTATATTCCAATGCTTTTAATTCTTTGTAAAGCTCGGCCCTATTTACCACGATATGAGAGATCGCATCCTTTATATATCCCGTTTCCGAAAGCACGGCGCAAGCGACGGCCTCTGTCAGAATATTCAGGTTGTAAGGCGGCCTCAGTGCGTTCAGCACATTAATAATCCTTTCTGACGAAAGAGCGAATCCCAGGCGTATCCCTGCACATCCTAAAGCTTTAGAGCAGGTCCTAAGCACAATCAAATTGTCTCTGGCTGCTGTTTCCCGCGAAACACTCTGGTCTGAAAAATCCATATAGGCTTCGTCTATAATAACCAGGGCATCGGTATTGTCTGCCAGTTCTAAAATTCTTTCTTTTGCCGTAACTGTGGAATTTGCACTGTTAGGATTGGAAAACAATACTGCATTTACATTTTGTTCCTGAATTTTAGTTAGGATATCATGAATATCCGGCTCTCCGTTTCCGTTTTCTTCAAAAAAGCAGGTCTTTCTTTCATAAACAGATGCAAAGATACTGTACATCGAAAAATCCTGCCTTCTTAACATAAGTAAATCATCTGATTTCAGAAAGCTGCCGATGAGCAATGAAAGCAATTCATCTGAGCCGTTGCCAATCACCATCAGATCCGGATCTGTATCAAACAAGTTGCCGGCGACCTGCCGAAGTTCCTTATAGCTGTTATCAGGATACCGGTTAAATGAAACACCCCTTAGGGCAGTAAGGATTTTTTCTCTCAGTTCCTCACCGGGATCGATAAAGCTCTCATTGGCATCCAGCCTTATAGCACAAACATTTTCATTTACAATGTATGGTTCGGAGAACTCCAGCTTTTCGTTCAGTTTATAAGTCATTCTATACCATCCTTCTCACAAAACCGGGCAGAGACAGATCTTGCGTGGGCTTCCAACCCTTCCCTGCCGGCAATTTCCAGTATGTCGCCCGCACAAAACCCAAGAGCTTCTTTTGTGTAATAAGTATAACTCATTTTCTTTGTAAAATTGTAAACTCCGAGTGGTGACGCAAATCTTGCGGTCCCCATTGTCGGGAGAACGTGATTTGTACCTGAGTAGTAATCTCCAAGAGGTTCCGGGCTGTATGGACCCAAAAATACAGATCCTGCATTTTTGATACCGGCAAATATGGTCATGGGATCCGAGGTCATTATTTCA
>JAKJCD010000231.1:1478-1796 GCA_022706625.1 Bacillota bacterium
GGCGCTATCTCGTTGGCAATGTCTATCATCTCATCCGCAGAACCGCAAACTACGATCAGCCCGTAATTATTCAAGGACTCTCTTATGATCTCTTTCCTGTTCAGCTTTTCGAGCTGTTCATCCAACTGCTCCAGAACCTTTTTTGCAAAGTCCTCATCAGTTGTTACAAGAACGGCAGCTGCCATGGGATCATGCTCTGCCTGACTGAGAAGATCTGCAGCCGCGAATCGCGGTTCAGCCGATCCATCTGAAATAATGAGTATCTCGCTTGGACCGGCTGTCATATCGATATCGACATGCCCGTAGACGATCCTTTTT
>JAKJCD010000232.1 GCA_022706625.1 Bacillota bacterium
GAATACGGTTTATGCCTACACCAATGGTCTCATTGCCGGTGTCGGAAAGAACAAGTTTGATCCAACGGGAAAAACTACGAGAGCTATGGTAGTGACCATACTCCACAGGCTTGACGGAACTCCGAAGGCCCCTGCAAGCAGCTTCAAAGATGTGCCCAAATCCTGGTACAGCGATTCGGTGAACTGGGCGGTTGCTAACGGCATAGCATCAGGTTACAGCAGCAGCAAGTTCGGGCCCAATGACACGATTACAAGAGAACAGATGGCAGCCATCATCTACAATTACGGAGTTTACAAGGGCTATGACATGAGCGGGAAAGGGGATCTGAACGCTTTTGCCGATGTTAAGAAGGTTTCAACATGGGCAGCTCCCTCCATGCAGTGGGCTGTTAAAAATGGCATCATCAGCGGAGTGGGCGGAAACACGCTGGATCCCGCCGGAAGCGCCCAACGTGCCCAGGTAGCGGCCATCCTCCAGAGATTTCTGCAAAATGCAGAACAGTAGGAGGGTCATAATCAAATCAATGTGATTGACCGTTCAGTAACAGATTTTCCCCGGGGCCGGGTCACCTGCCTCGGGGGTTGCTTATTCCAGATTGCATACGGATACCGGAAAATGACAATGTGTTTAAGCATCTTAAGCAGCCAAGTCGAAAAAAGGATCAAATCTTTGTGTGACAGGAAAGGGTTTTCCGCATAACCATTAATGAAAGCATATAAAAGAAAAAAAATTTCTATCATATTGATAACATGCCTGTTGCTTTTCATAGTGGGTATGCCCGAAGGGGTTTTCGGTTTTTCTTCTTCAGCCGGCGGCGAGATTCAAGAGCAGCATTATATCGTCGGTTTTGATCACAACCAAAAGCCGGGGATACGTGCCTTTGGCCTTGACCCGGGGACAATGGCGAAGAGCCGGTTGCAGGATCAAATCCTGGAGACTTATGAACTGATCGACGGAGCAAAGGTGCTGCTGACTCCGGAGGAAGCAAGCCAATTGGAAGGAGCTCCGGGCATCGCTTTTATCGAGCCGGATTATCCCGTGTACGCTTTGGGCCAGACCGTGCCCTGGGGCATAACGCGCATCTATGAAGACGAGGCTTATCCTTTTCATGTGTGGAACGACACAAAGGGCGGAAGCATCAAAGTAGCTGTACTGGATACCGGAATTCAGGGAAACCATGCGGACTTGTCTAATTTAGCGGGCGGCTGCACCACTGTGGATAATACTCCCTGGGATACTGACGGCAACGGCCATGGGACCCATGTCGCAGGCATAGTGGCTGCTCAGGTCAACGACATCGGTGTTGTGGGCATCGCACCGGACGTAAGCCTTTATTCCGTCAAGGTCCTGGACAGCAACGGTAAAGGGTCCGTTACAAGCATCATCTCCGGCATACAGTGGGCTGTGGAAAACGGTATAGATATCATATCCATGAGCCTGGGCACCACCGAGAACAGTACCTCGCTTAAAAATACCTGCGATGCCACCTATGCC
Source organism: Bacillota bacterium (assembly GCA_022706625.1). Taxonomy (GTDB): domain Bacteria; phylum Bacillota; class Clostridia; order Peptostreptococcales; family Anaerovoracaceae; genus UBA1426. Next base: position 1,496 of record JAKJCD010000232.1, read on the forward strand.
GCAGGGCATCTTCTGATCGCCGCTGCGGGCAACAGCGGGAAAGCGGACGGATCGGGCAGTAATATGGAGTATCCGGCAAAATACGACTCCGTGATCGCAGTTGGCGCCACCGACAGCAATAATAAAAGAGCTTTATTTTCCTCTACCGGAGATGAGCTGGAACTGATGGCTCCGGGGGATAATATCCTCAGCGCCTATCCGAATACGATCGCTGTGAGCAGTGTGAAATTTCAGAGCGATTCAGTATCCTTTGAACTATATTCCGTACCCGCAGCCGGCAGC
>JAKJCD010000233.1 GCA_022706625.1 Bacillota bacterium
ATGCGTTTCGTTTTGCCTTTTCTATCTGTGCCAGCATAGCACCTTTGTCTTCCGGCAAGTCGCCCCTTAATGAAAGGTAATTTGAAGCATGATTACTGCGAAAAACGCATTTTTTTTCTAGATTTATGTTTTCCAAAAGCAGTTTTGTTTCTTCCAAAACCTCTTCCGCCGAAAGCAAACTGAAACGACCGGCTAAAATATCCTCGTAAAGTTCGGTGCCCGGTTCTGTCATAAGGGTTAAAAGTCCTACGTACGAAGGAGACATGCGGCTTATAACCTCTCCGGTCTTAACGGCATGCTCTTCCCAATCGAGCCTCCCTCCGAGGCCGGAGATGAAGGTAACAGAAGCCTTTATGTCCGCATCCTCGATCTTTTGGACCGCTTCTACCAGTTCTTCGGACTTAACGCCTTTTTTTATTCTTTCCAGTATTTTATCACTCCCGCTCTCGCCGCCTATGTAAATCATAGAAAGCCCTTTATTCCTAAGCTCGGCCAATTCATCGGCCGACTTCCTCAGCACATCTTTCGGCGATCCGTAAATGCTGACTTTTTGACACTCGGGAAAAAGATCCAAAATAGTGTCCAGTATCCGTATCAATGCTTTGTTCTGCAATACAAGCGCATCCCCGTCGGCGAGGAAGACCTTTTCAATATGCTGATAATGAGCCCTGGCCCATCCCAGATCTTCGATAACATCCGAAATCGGACGGATACGGAAATGTTCTCCCTTGTACATGCCACAGAAAGTACACAGATTGTGGGCGCACCCTATGGTGATCTGCAGGATCAGACTGCCGGCTTCACTGGGAGGCCGATACACACTGCCTTCATATCTCATAAACTACATCCTTTCCGGCACTTCCATTCCCAAAAGCAGCAGACCGTTTCGTATCGTCTGCCCAGCCGAAAATGTAAGCAGCAGCTTTGCCTTCTTTTCATTTTCATCTTCCGCAAGAATATGCTCGTTATGGTAGAACCTATTGAAGCTTTGAGCAATATCCACGATCTGCCTTGTAACGATAGAAGGCTCATATTTTTCCGCTGCCTCTACGACCTTATCCGGAAATTCATAGATCAGCCTGACCAATTCGTATGCACTATCGCTTAAAATGTATTTCATATCTACAGTATCGCATTCGATAACAGCTTTCTCTCCAGCCTCGCCGGCATTGCGAAGCACGCTTGCTGTCCTGGCATAGGTATACTGAACATAGGGTCCTGTTTCCCCGTCAAAATTCAGCACCTTGTCCCAGGAAAACACATAGTCTTTGATCCTTCCGTTTGACAGCTCATTAAAAATCACTGCGCCTATGCCTACTTGTTTCGCCGTCGCATCGATATTATCAGTATTTACGTTTTTCTCCAATATGATCTCCCTGGTACGGTCTATGGCTTTATTCAGCACATCCTCCAAAAATATCACCCGCCCGTGTCTTGTGGACATGGTGCCTTCGTCAAGGCTTACAAGGCCGAATGGAATGTGGATGCAGTTTTCAGCCCAGTCATAACCCATGAGACTCACGACTTTAATCCACTGCTGAAAGTGGAGGTTTTGTTGAGAAGCAACGATATAGAGGTTTTTATAAAAATCGTAATGCTCCTTACGGTAAATGGCTGCAGCAATATCCCTGGTGATATAAAGGGTCGACCCGTCCTTTTTGGTAATTAAGGCAGGTGGCAGTTCATATTCTGAAAGGTCAACTATCTTGGCACCTTCTGATTCCAGCAGCAACCCTTTTTCCTTAAGTTCACTCA
>JAKJCD010000234.1 GCA_022706625.1 Bacillota bacterium
ATCACCCTTTATTTTATAGGATAATAAATCCTCCCAGGGTGTCTCTCTGCTGCCCAAACAAAGCCTGGCGTTTTTCGGGAGATACTTGATTAGGCAGACGATAAGCTTTTTGACCTGGTCTTCTTCTATGGTATGCAGATCGTCCATGACCGCGATAGAATCACTGGAAATGTTTTCAATGCTGCAGATCAGTGCGCCCGCAAGCATGGAGATGAAATTGTTCTTTTCGGAAAAGGGCAGGTATTCCGATGCGGAAAAGTCGAATTCCGGGAAAGTCTGCTTTGCAGCCTCGCAGAGCGTATTTATGAAGGTTAAAATATCGTTTTCTCCTTCCAGAGAAAGCCAGACGACGTTTCCAGCGCTGTTTGCAACTTGCGACAGAAGGGTCGTCTTGCCGTGACCCGCGCCTGCATGGATATACACAAGCTTTGCGGGACTGTTAAGAACGGTATCTATTAAATTTTTGCGTACAATTTCTCCTGCGGCGGCTCTGGGAGCCGTCAGCCTCGCGCTTGGTATATTGAGCATACGTGGACACTCCTAAATAAATATATGATTGTTAAATTATAACATAAATTAGGGAAAATTGCGGGAAACATACGAAGAATTATGAAAAAAAGTCGGAATGAAAAGTTTTTAAAAATTTTGCAGTTATGTTCACGGTTTTGTTAATTGCCGGTGTTTTAAAATTATCTAAACAGTAGTATGCACTGCTGATATACAGCTTGGTCGTAAAACGAGGTGATTTAGACGGATATTGATATGACAGAAAAAATTCCATGTAAGGACTGCGGCGTGGATGAGAAAATGTTTCCCTGCATGGGGAAGTGCTGCCGCAAAAAAGATGCCTCCTTCATGGTTTCATATGAAAAGACTTGCCCGTATTGTGACATATCAACTTCTCTTCCGTATGGAGTGAGCCTGAAGACGGTAACGATTTTTGAATGCATTTTATATGGATATGGCAAGAGGGTAAGCGAATGAAAGGATAAAAGATATTGTATAGAAGTATGAACAGTAAAGCTATGATGGAGGTAGTTGTATGAATAACAAAAAATGTTTTTTCAAGGTTTGTTTGTTTCTTATTGCGTTTATAGTAGCTTTTGGTATACCCGGTGGTGTACATGCTGCTATGAACGAGGCTGGTGCTACCACCCTTAGACAGACTGACAGTCTTGGAAGGGCAGTTACCGATGATGGTACCTACATATACACGGTAATACAATCATCTCCAACCAGAGTGATAAAGGTGCGAATGAGCGATATGGAGGAAGTCGGCGCCCTTACACTGGCTGTGGGGGAAAACTATGGATTCGGTATTACCAATGATGGTACATATCTGTACATAGTAACCAATACGTCCCCTGCCAGGGTCGTAAAGGTGGAAATGAGCAGTATGACGCGAGTCGGCGCTGTACGCTTTGCTGATAATGCTGATAAGAACGGAAATGCGATAACAAATGATGGAACGCATTTATATGTGGTAACTAATACGAATCCAACAAGAGTGATAAAGGTGCAGATGAGCGACTTGTCGATAAAAGGCACTCTTGGATTGTCGGGACATTCTAGCGGACGGGCGGTTGTCAATGATGGGGAGTATCTGTACGTAGTAAATTATACATCTCCAACAACAGTGGTTAAGGTAAAGATGAGTGATCTGACGATACCCAGTATCAACGGAGCTCTTAAATTG
>JAKJCD010000235.1 GCA_022706625.1 Bacillota bacterium
CTAAATGGGAAAGGGATCTGTCATGCCCGGATGTAAATTCTCTGCCGAAGCTTGCGGAGATATTTGGAATATCGGTAGATGAACTGATGCAGATTAAATCAGCAGCGCAACTGGATGACAACAAAAAAAGTATAAGTGATGTTATTACACTGATTTTCAAAGCAGTCTCTTTAGCAATGGGCATTTCGGTCGTTGTATTGTCGATCTTAAAAGAGATTGATTTATATTCCGGTTTTACAATGTTAGGGATCGGTTTGACGTGTGCGGGTATCTCCCTTTTACAGAAGAAATGTAAAGATGACGGATGAATGCAATTCCCATATGGAATGCCTTTTGAGGTATCGAGCGATTTGACAGCTTGGGTCCTTTGTCGGCTTGCATATAAATTTTGTACTGTTTATATAACAGGAAACAACTAAGGAGAAAAGATATGATTGATGATTTTCAAATGACATTTCACCATATCGGAAAGCCCGTACCATTGGAAAGTATTAAAGACAATAAGGATACGAAATATAGTCCCCTTTTCGACATGTACTCATTGGATATGAAAAATGACCTATCTATCCCAATAGAGTTACACGCTTTCGGGAAAAATTCTTCGCTTGATGTTAGAATTCAGAAAGAACCTCATGTTGCTTTTAAAACAAATAACATCGAGGCCGCTTTACAGGGGAAAGAAGTTGTCATGCCACTTTATCAACCATTCGCCGGGTACCGCTGTGCAATGGTTATAATTAATAAGCAACTGGTTGAGTTAATAGAAACCACTCTATCCGAAAGGGAAATTTGGGGTGACGGAATTTTCAAGGACAGTATTCTTTATCCAAGAGGGAAATAGCGTGCTGAATTTTCATTATGAGCAAAATGGAAAGCCGAGAGCTTATACTCCCGGCTTCCCGATATTTCTGCTGTTTGCCGCAATGACCCTTGACTTTTCTTTTGATCAGAGTTGATATAGACACCAACGGGAGTTGCCCGGAAAAATAAAAGCGTCATGGCAGGCTGATATGCTGTGAACATACCAGCCCTGCGCAAAGGTGAACAGACCACCCTGCACAACCGTAAACGGCGCCACGACAAGGTTATTGTACCTTGTTTTTTCTGGCGGCACAAGAAGATTCTTTCGCGCGTGCAAGGGTAGCGGACGGAAAAGCCCCGCCTTTGCACGCGCTTTTAAGTGCCGGAGATTCCCGACTTCAAAGAAAGGTCGGGGTACAAATGAACATTTTTCAGAATCCGGAGGATCTGCTGGTTTCCAAGGAAACTGAACAGCCCGGTTCCATCACGGATCTCCTGCTGCTTGCCACGGATATCCGGACGAAGCTCGGCGGGGAGGGATATCTGGTGGAGAGCTACCTGTCCCATTTCTTTCAGGCGGTCATCGCTTCTTCTAGTCAGGAGGCTGTGTCAGACGGGTATGAGGTGTCATCGGATCTGAGAGACCTGTGCTTTTATCCTCTGGATGCAGCCTCAGGAAATTCGTCTGAGCACAAGCACCACCCGTTCCAACTGACCAACACCGGCGCAGAGGCAGAGGAACATCCCTTTTACCAGGAGGTAAAGCAGAATTTTGAGGAACATTTGGATCAATCCGCGCAGCGGTTTACTGTCGTGAATCGGCATTACGCGCTGCTGGCGGAGAAATTCCTCCAATACCCATGT
>JAKJCD010000236.1 GCA_022706625.1 Bacillota bacterium
GTGAAAAAACTGATAGAGGAGGTGCCGTCATGAAGCCTGGTTTTTACATCGACTACCTGGAACCCGGAGCAGACAATCCTAAGGAGCACGCGCCGCTGCCCGAACCCGAGCCGCCGGAGGGGTTCGTCGACAATACGGTCTACCGGTACAAGTTGGTGGACGGTAAGGAGGTGCTGATCGGCACCATGGAGGCTTTCCCGGAAGGCTGGGATCACCCGCAGCAGTTCCGGGAGAAGGGATTCCAAAAGAAAAAGGAGGATGAGGCAATGGTAAAACCCTTGGAGAACCGAGAGGAATTGATCCAGCAAGCAAAAGCACTCATGCAGGACGGCTTGAACCTCACTAAAGCCGCCAAGGAGGTCGGAATAGGGACATCGACCCTAAGTGTTTGGCTGAAAAAGGAAAGGCAGGCCGCGAACCAAGAGCCGGCCCAGGAGAGCCAGGAGTCTGCAACAGAAATTATACCAGAACTGGAATACTTGAAACAAACAGGCAAGGAAGAGGAATATGGTTGTCCCTTTGACGAACCGGCATATAATCCTAACCCACCGGAGGACAATGATTTTACTGCCGAGGATGATGAGCCGATACCGTACATGGTGGTCGAGGAGAACAGCAAGGACGTCACCCTGGACGACATGAAAGTGATCTGGATTCAGAACGTCATGGAGAACTCCCGCCTAGAGGCTAAAACCAAGTTGAGATATATTGGGGCGATTGCGGAGCTGAGGGCGTGACGCAGTCTGTTTAAAATACGAAGGAAGGTGAAAAAAGATGTTATCGATTGAAATGGCGAAGAAATTAAAAGAAGCGGGGTTGGTATGGAATCCAGATATCGGCGATATCTTCTTTTATGATGAAGATCATTGGGATAGCCTTTCGTTAAATGATGTAATTAATGGAGAATTTAAGGGGGAGATATTAGACTATATTGAAGAAGAATGGCTATTTGCTCCCCGCCTTGACCAACTGCTGATGAAGATTGAGAAACTGGGGTGGGACATAGACCTAATGCACTTTGCAAATAACAAGGATAATACCGAGATTAGCGATGATCCATCGTGGTCATGTGAAGTGAACAAGTTTTTTGGGCTGACGCAAACAGACGTAGAACCCAAGCTAATAATCCACCAGTCCGATGGAACCGACCATGCGGTGAATGTCAACGGGCGGTGGCAAGAAAATCGACAGAACGAAATATTTGACGCCGATACTCCCGAAGATGCCGCCGCCGAAGCGTTGGTCTGGATTTTAGAACAAAAAAAATAGAAAGGAGAATATAATTGAAGTGTTTTACTTGTAAAACTGAAATGAAATGCATTGATGATGTAAATGAGATTCACACAAGGATTGATTTTGTTGAATGTCCTAAGTGCAAAAGCAAAGCAGACATTATATATGGCAACAACGGGGAGTACATTAGAAAGGTAATTTGGCGAAGAGATTAACTACTGCGCAGTCCAAAGATAATGCGAAATAGACAGACACATGGAGAGGAGGAATGACCTGGTGGCATTCTTTTCACAGGCGAACCTGGAGGCCGTCGGTAGCCGGGATAAAATACGGCTCTGTCCCCGGTGCGGGCTGAGCCTGGAGTACATAGCCGGGCGGGGGTACTGTTGCCCGAAAGGGCACGGGTGCTGGTGGCCTGGTGGTGAG
>JAKJCD010000237.1 GCA_022706625.1 Bacillota bacterium
ACGACTGAAAAGCAGAGTGCTGGAGACTCGTCCCGAGATGGATCTTGAGAATGCAAGGATACTTACTGAGGGTTTTCGTGAGGCTGAGGGAGAACCCCTTGTTGTTAGGAAGGCCAAGGCTTTTCGTAAGCAGTGCCTTGAAAAGACGGTTACCATATGGGATGATGAACTAATTGTGGGCTGCTCGGGAAGCAAGACCAGGGCGGGTATTTTATGCGCTGACTCTTGTTGGTCAGTACTGAATGATGAACTGGAGACCATCAGCGAGCGCCGTTATGATCCCTTTTATCTGAAGCCTGAGGACCGAAAGATATTTGAAGAAGAGATACGTCCTTATTGGAAAGGCCGATCCAATTATGAAGAGTGGCTTGCACAGATTCCTGATGATACGCGTGCTCTGCGGGATAATGGAGTGGTGTATATAGACCGTAAGGCTGTTCGCGGATGGGGAGAAACTACAGCCGGATATGAGTGGCTGATTCGCGAAGGAGTCTCGGGAATCATAAAAGCGGTGGAAAAACGGCTGTTAGAGCTTGATATCACTGTCCCCGGTGATTATGAAAAACAATACTATTTAAAAGCTCTTTTAATTGCAGCTGACGGCATAATCAAATTAGCAGAGAGATATGCCGATGAAGCTGACCATTTGGCTGCTGCAGAAAATGACCCGCAGAGGAAAAAGGAACTTTTGGATATAGCACAAGTTTGCCGCCATGTTCCCGCAAACCCTGCCAGGTCATTCAGGGAAGCAATACAGTCATTTTATTTCTATCATATCTGTATTTTCATGGAGCAGAATGCTGCAAGCTATAATCCGGGACGCATGGATCAATATCTGTGGCCTTACTATAAGGCTGATATTGAAGCGGAGCGCATCTCACCCGAGGAGGCTCAGAAGCTGTTGGACTGCCTTTGGGTGAAATTCAGTGAGCCGTGTCTTTTCCAGGATGCAGTGACCGCAGAGTTTGCTGCCGGTTATCCCATGTTTCAGAATGTATGTGTCGGAGGGGTAGATGACACCGGGCGAGATGCCGTTAACGATCTTTCCTATATGATGCTCCAGGCTACCATGGATGTACAGCTCTATCAACCTTCTCTGTCAGTCCGCTATAACCTGGCTAAGAACCCCAATTCTTTTTTAAGGAAAGTAGTGGAGTTAATCAGCCTTGGAACAGGTTTTCCGGCTTTCCATAATGATGATGTGGGAATTATGATGCTCATGAACAAAGGAATTCCATTAAAAGAGGCCTACAACTGGAATCCCTGCGGCTGCGTGGAAACCAACCTGGAGGGGCGTTTGCGACAGTTTACGGCGCTTGCCGATATTAATCTTGGAAGCATGGTTGAGTTTGCACTATTGGACGGAAAGAACAGAAAAAGCGGCAGGTATATTTCCGAAAGAACAGGCAATCCCGCAGATTTTTTAACGTATGAAGAGTTTCTCACGGCAGTCAAGAAGCAAATTGCCTATTCAATCAGAGCCGTTGTAAAAGGAAGCCATGTCATTGACGAGATTGGAATAAACCGCCCTTGCCCTGCCCTTTCATTGACCTTCAAGGAATGCATTGGGAAGGCAAAAGACTACGCCTGGGGCGGAGCAAAATACAATACCGGAAACGGCGTTATTCTAATTGGCGTAGCAGACCTAATCA
>JAKJCD010000238.1 GCA_022706625.1 Bacillota bacterium
AAAGTTGATCCCTGCCATGGCCGTACCTGATATATGCAAAGGACAAAGCTCCTTAATATGTAAGAAAGCGAGCATACCGAAACCGTTGAAGAAACCAAGGAAAAAAAATAACACGGAATAGGCAATGGCACTTTCAACATTCCAGATTCCCGTGAGGGGAAGAAGCAACAGCGTATAACAACCGACACCCAGCATAAGAATGAATTTAGTATTCCGAATGACTTTTTCAGCGAGATATCCCGCGAGGGGTGATCCTAGGATCGATCCGACAGAGAGCATCATCAAAATATTTCCTGCCGTAATGGGATGAAAGTGTTTGACAACCATCAGATAAGGGCCAAGCCACACTCCCTGCAAAGCCCCAAAAGTGCCGTATCGGAAAAAAGCCATAAGCCCTATTTGCCAGAAGAAAAGATGTGATACTAATATTTGTATCGGTTTCATAATCGCCATTTTCTGTTTATGCGGAGAAACCTGCGACATATGTTTTTTCTTCTCCGTATGTCCCTCATCTAGTAGATAAAAAATCACAGCAGAGAGAGCAGCAGTTATGAGACCGCTGTAAATCAGGGTAGACCTCCATCCGATGATCGAATTCAAATATACGAGCGGCGAGGTGGCAAGCATGCTTCCTAATGCCCCGATAGATATAATGCTTCCAGAGAGCGTGGCAAATCTACGCATAGGATATCTGTTCACAAACACTTTAAAACTACCCATTAGTACGGATGACATGCCAGCGCCAATAAAAGCCATCCCCAGAAAAGCAGTACAGAAGGTGTTTGCACAAGCAAGAAATAAGGTTCCAGCAGTCGCCACCAATAAAAAAAAGGATATGGTTCTACGAGGGCCGACTCGGTCGAGAAGAACGCCCATTGGCATTTGGAAAATGGCAAATGTGTAAAAAAATGCACTGCCAAGCAGGCCCAATTCTTCGGCATCAAGATGGAAATCCTGCACGAGATCAGGCGCAATAATGGCATTCATAACTCGGTAAAAAGTCGAAAAGCAGAACAGGAGCGCAAGGAATGGGAATATAAACGGGGATTTCAGTCTTGCGATGTCTTTTGTGCTCAAGGTGTCTACCATTCATCAACCGCAATGGAGGAAATTATGGATTCTGGATCATCCACAGGATTGATGTTCGAGCAGCGTGTCTTCTGAATTGAAAAAAAGCGAATGCACAACAATATGGTGCACGCACATCATCAACAGAACAGTCTATATTTTTGCATCTAACCGCACAGTATGCTATCCGCAAGGACTCCTTGCAGCAACACGAGGAGAGGATAATGCTGTATCTAGCGGACAATCATGGGCGTCCGATTGTTCCATGTTGGTGGTAACAATTTGCAGAAGAAATCGCTCTTTCGTCGTGATTGTTTCGGTACCATTTCATGCCTGACTAGCATTCTTGCTACTCGGTTTTTCTTTCCTGTGGATGAATGCCTTGATTAACGGGATCAGTAATGTTCCAAGGGCAGCCGTAATAAACAATGCGGAAATTGGACGACTGAAGAAAATTATGGGGCTCCCAAGTCCAATCAGCAAGGCTTGCCGTAAAGAGCTCTCCAGGATTGTTCCCAAAACAAAGGCCAAAATTAATGGTGCTGGGTCCAGGTCGGCT
>JAKJCD010000239.1 GCA_022706625.1 Bacillota bacterium
TGTAATGGCAGTTGACAAAAGTACATGAAGCGGTTATAGTGGTAATGTCAGAATAAAAAAAGAGTGAGACCTGAGAAGATGCTCATCCGGGCTGTCATTTTGGAAGAGATATTCATTCCTGCTAATAAACTCAGGCATCTGCCTTTGCAGGAAACATTCTGTATCAACAGTTTCAGGAGGTAGTGTTTCATGAAAAATTTAATTGGATTTGCACTTCTTACGACCGCGTTGTTATTGACCATGCTGGTCTCCGGGTATGCAGAAGAACGACCTCTTGAAATTTATGTTCCCATGAAAACGGATCCAGAGGCTCCTGCGCAACTTGTCAAAGTATATGTTGACTATGTTGAACCACGAGATCCGGAAACTTCATGGTGTCACGACCCGGATATTTCCGCCATTCAAGATAAACGGATTGTGGCATTGTGGGAAGATATCATAATCCCTTATCGGCGAAATCATCCTACCGGCGCAACTGTTCGAGGACTCGATGACGCGCCGGAGTTTATTGCGGAGCGTAATACCCCTGAAAACCAGGAAATATTGATCGATGCACTTTCTTTGGCGCTTTCAGCCGACCCGGTTGACTGGAATTATGTGCTTACCGTATTAGTGCTGATGCAAAAAGGAATGGCACCGGATCTGCGGATCGCACAACTGGCTGATCAGTTGTTTACTGCCCGCCGCAATGAAGAAATGAGCTATGACCACGGTGAATGTATTAGAACCATGTATCGTGTTTTAAAGCGGCAAAAGACCAAAGAGGCAGCCGGATTGTTGTACAGAGCCTGTTCACGGGACTATTGGGGCGAAGATCCAATGCTTACCCTCAGCTTCAGCGAGAAATGGTCGGAATTTTCCATTATCACGGTGCGAAAATTCGCTCTGAGCTACTTGTCAGAAGATATGCCGCCCGGATTAAGCATACCGCTGCTTGAAGAATTGGCATCAGCGTATCCTGATACTTATGTTCCTCCGGATATTGTTGTGCAACCTGCGGATGGACTCAGATCGGAACGACGGATAAATATTGATTTCTCCCTATCGAATATTGAGGAGGCACTCGAAAAGGCTTACAAGACACAGGCAGCAGCAGAATCCGGAAACTAAAGTGTCGTTGAGATAATCCGCCAAATGTCACCGGTAGTATTATGCAGATACTGCTTACGTTGTTATGACGCAGGAAGAACGTCTCAAAATGATGCGTAGATTGCCCGCTGAATCGGAATCTATGGAATAGCTCTAAAGAGTCCTTTCTGCATTGAAGGGGTTCAGGTTCGTTGTCAGCCGTATGCCGGATCTGGCAAATGAAGTATGCAACACAACTATTCTGTCATGTATTCTTTTGTTGCCACAGTTTTGGCGGGAGAAGTACGGGTTTCTTTGCATGATTTCAGGTAACGGCTGCGCCTGAAGGGGAAGTGCTCTGTTTGAGTTAAGCCGGTGATGGTGCAGGGGCCGCTGTGTTTTATGGGGGGACATTACAGAGGAACAGGCCGGGGCTCTTTCCGGTGGCGCTACAGGCTGATATGCCCAGCGCTTCCTGTTCTTGGCTACACTCAAACTAGTTTCTCGCCCGCCTTTTTTTGTCCTATTTATGCTAAAAACCCAAAGATCGATAA
>JAKJCD010000023.1 GCA_022706625.1 Bacillota bacterium
CGCCGTATATCATAAACGGTACCATTGCAACGGCAATAATCGCATAAAAGATGTAAGGTATAAGTTTTGTAAAGCCTACAACCAGTGTTTGGTCACCGGTGACTCCCACTGCCTGCATAAGGCCGAATATGAATACAGCCCATGTAGAGAAAGGGTTCAAAACGCATATAGGCGCTCCTGTTGTATTGATCGTTATTGCCAGCATTTCTCTGAGCACCTTATACTGGTCCGTGATCCCTCTCATTGCTGAACCAATGGTTAAGTTGTTCAAATAATCATCGATAAATATCAGGATCCCCAGAATGTATGTAGCAACAAGGCTGCTTTTATCGGATTTTATGTATTTCGTGGCAACGGCCCCGAATCCGAAAGTACCTCCGGATTCCTCAAGGAGCTTGATCAAACCGCCGAACAGTAACAGCATGAGCAAAATCCAGGAATATGTTTCATCTGCAAGCATGACATAAATCAAATCAATGAACGACCATAAAATACCTGATAATCCTTCACCGATGAACAATGCAATCGCAATAGAAACTAAAATGCATTCAAAGATCCTTCTTGTCCATAATACAGAAACCAGTAAAACAACAATAGGTATACATGAAATCAGTCCGTATCCTCCATCCAATGATCTATCCCTCCTTTACAGCATTTTCTCAACTATATATCAATCATTTTTGTAAATTGATTTGACCGAATACCTCATAAATGATTTTAAGCGCCGCCCATGAAGTGATATTGTTTTCCGAGTCCAGCGGCGGGGATACTTCCACGAGATCCATTGCTGTTATCGGAAGTTCAGCTATCATGAATTTAACGGTTTCAAGCAGCTCCCTGCTGGTCAGACCGCCGGCTTCGGGTGTCCCGGTACCCGGGGCGCATGAAGGATCGAGGACATCGATATCCAGAGTAAAATAAACAGCATCATAAGAAGAATACTTCTCTTTTAGTTTTTCCCAAACATATCTATAACCGTTTTTATGGATATCGTAAGCTTTAATGAGCAATACCTCGGGATGAGTGTTTAAATACTCGATCTCTTCTGTTTCCCAAGAACGGATTCCGACAAGAGAAAGGTCTCCCGGAGAAATCACATCATCGACGGTCCTTTTTTCCGTACAGGCATGAGACCATTTGTGCCCGTCATATTCATCACAGATGTCCGAATGGGAATCAAAATGGATTACACCGATTTTACGTCCTTTATTATAGCGCCCAAAGGCTCGATGGAGCGGAATGGTAACTGAATGATCACCTCCTAAAAAAAGGCAGAATGCTTTGCTCTGCATAAGCTTGAGCGCTTCATCCTCAACGGTTGCATAATAGCGGGGCCAGTCCAGATCTATGGCGACATCCCCGGAGTCATAGACCTTCAATCCGTCAAAGATAAGGCCTTCTTCAGTTGTTGGGGGTAGGTAGCGGGAGAGGTTTCTGATCATCTCCGGCGCCAGTGCGGTCCCTTTTCCGCAGCTGACTGCTCCGTCGAAGGGAACACCCATAACGCACACGTCAGCCCCTTCGCATACTTGGGTGTTAATCTCACCCCATGGCTTTAAATCGATCATGCTATCAGTCTCCTTTCTTCTGTATCTTTAGAATATTCTAAAGATTATTAATAAAAACCTAAGGCAGTAGTATATAATAAATATTTTTATACTTATAAAGTAGTATAAAAATAAAATAAAGTGTTATATAATGTGCATTGAAAGCCGTGATGTCTATGCTTAATAAAACCCCGGAGGGGAAACAGGGATCAAACGATAGAGGAGGAACAAACAGATGCTCGACCAAAAGCAATGGGAAAAAATAAATGATATAATAGCCTCGATCCATGCAACTAAGAATACCACTGCCATGAGGACAGCCTTTCTTCAAAAGCTTATGGGTGTGGTGAGTTTTGATTTTTCGGATTTTAATATAGGCATGATGCAAAATACTGCCGATCCTTGTTTAGTGGATCCGGTTGTGGTCAGCAAATTTGATAAAAAATTCGAAGAAGACTTTATTTATCAGTATGAAAGTATCTTTGCCCCTATGGACTATGTAAAATGGCTTTTTTTGAGCAGTGAGTCATTGGTATACAGGGAATCGGATCTTGTCAATGATGAAGTTAGAAAGAAAAGTCCTTTCTATCTGCAATATTTAAAAATCTTCGATCTGGTCAACATAGCCGGGATAGTAATATCCAGCGGCGGGCAATTCGTTGGGGCGGTCACGCTGTATAAAAGAGAAAAAAACGGGGATTTTTCCGATGTGGATATGTATGTTTTAAAACAGCTGCTTCCTCATCTACAAAACATATTTGACACAGAGGAGGAAGTGCTGAGGAAGAATGTAAAAAGCCAATCGTATTTGCTTAAGAATCAATACCGATTAACTAACAGAGAAATAGAAATAATCGGATATATATATAAAGGCTTCAGAAACGATGATATCGCCGAATCTCTGGGCATAGCCTCGAACACGGTAAAAAAACATATTTATAACATGTATGATAAGCTTGAGGTCAAAAGTCGCATCCAGTTGGTGAATTTCATTTATGAAAACCGGCTGCAGGATCTTTGGAAGATATAATCGGACTGCCGCTTTCGTTTTTTATGTTTATATGCTATCATTGGCAACGGTAAGCTTAAGCAAGGGAAAGTGAGATAAATTACAATGGACTACACAAGGGTCAAGGTCTGTGCCGACGTAAAGGATCTGGAATCTATAGCTGTTATGCTGCTGGATAAGGGTATAAGCGGTGTCGAGCTGCAGGAACCCGGGGTCTATGCCGACTTTTTAAACAAACGCAGCAGCTATGATTGGGATTATATTGATCCGTCAGTAGAAAATTTAAGCGGGATATCTCCCAGTATAACTTTTTATCTTGAAGACAGTCTGCAGGGTATTGGGCTGCTGGAAGATGTATTGGAGGATATCCGTGTTTTTCATATTGACAAGATAGAAATCGCAGGAGTATCCGATGAGGACTGGAAAGACAAATGGAAACAATACTTCAAGCCCACACGGATAACAGACAGGTTTGTAGTGAAACCAAGCTGGGAGCCATATGAAAAAAAACCTGATGAGTTAGTTATCGAGATAGACCCGGGAATGGCCTTCGGTACCGGCGCCCACTCCACCACGAAGTTATGCATAAGGTTGTTGGAGAAATACTTAAACAATGAACGGCAGACAGTTTTAGACATGGGCTGTGGCTCGGGGGTATTGGCGATCGCTTCGGCGCTTCTTGGAGCAAAAAAAGTTCTGGGTGTGGAAATCGATCCCGTTGCGGTTGAAATCGCAAAAAAGAACATTGCGGCAAATAACCTTTTGGGTAATGTTGATATAATACAAGGTGATTTGACAAAAGGCATCGAATACAAAGCAGATGTTCTGGCTGCCAATCTCACAGCAGACCTGATAATATCCCTCCTGAAAGACGCATCAGAGCATTTAAACAAAAATGGGATATTCATTGTCTCCGGCATCCTGCAGGAAAAAGAGGACGAGGTTGTATCAGCATTCATCGACGCGAAATATCATATCCTCGATATGCTAAAAGAGGAGGAATGGTGCGCCATGGCTGCTGCGCTGAACCGGGAGGAAAGAAAATGAATCGTTTCTTTGTAGACCAGACTGCGGTTAAAGACTGCCATATAGAAATCACGGACAAAGATGACATCAAGCATATTTTAAATGTGCTCAGGCTGGGCAGAGGCGATAAACTGGAGATTTCAGATTCAAAAGAGTTTGAATATGAAACGGAGATTGTAAAATCAGGCTCGGCAGCGGTCACATTAAGGATACTCGATAAACAAAGATTTGCCGGGGAACCGCAAACAGAGGTCACATTGTATCAGGGGATCCCCAAGCATAGTAAGATGGAAGACATAATTCAAAAATCCGTAGAGCTTGGCGTATATTCCGTTGTCCCGGTTTTTACCGCAAGAACCGTAGTGGAGGAAAAGCAAGGGTTTTCAAAGAAAACAGAACGGTGGAAAAGGATTTCCGCAGAGGCGGTAAAGCAATGCAAGAGGGGAATAAAACCGGAAATACAAAAAAGCATTTACTTTTCGGAAATGCTTGGCAACCTTAAGAAGTATGAATTGGTTTTGTTTCCCTATGAGGATGAAAAAGACAGATCCATCAAAGATATATTGCGTGGTTTGGAAGTATCCAAAAGAAAAATTGCCGTGATTATCGGACCTGAAGGCGGATTCTCGGAAGAAGAAGCCCGTGCGGTTATCGCTGCCGGCGGGGTATCCGTAACCTTAGGCAAAACCATACTGCGCACCGAAACCGCCGGCCCTGCCGCCCTTGCCATGATAATGTATGAGCTGGAATTGTGAGAAAAAGAAATGAGAATTGCTTTTTATACCCTTGGATGCAAAGTAAATCAATACGAAACACAGGCTTTAAAAGAAGAGTTTATGCGTCACGGTTTTGATATTTCCGATTCAGACGAAGAAGCTGACATATATGTGGTGAATACCTGTACAGTTACCGGTCTGGCGGATCGCAAATCCCGTCAGTATATTCGAAGAGTGAAAAAGCTGAACCCCGAAAGCATCGTGGCCGCCATCGGCTGCTATGCCCAAATAAACCCGGAAGCAGCAGCAGCGATAACAGGTGTGGATCTGGTTGTGGGAAACAATGAAAAGACGGTGCTGCCTGAATACATTGAGGATCTGCTGAAAGAAAAGCAAAGAGGAGGCGTCAAAGAGGTATGCATCCGCATCCTGAAAACAGAAGAACTGACGGAGTATAAAGAATGCGGCAGCATAACCTCCATGGAATCCCGCACAAGAGCATATATAAAAATCCAGGACGGATGCGATCAGTTTTGTTCTTATTGCATTATTCCCTATGCCAGAGGACCGACCCGCAGCAGAGCGCCATCAGAGATCTTAAAGGAAGCTGAGAGCCTGTTGGGGAAAGGTTTTAAAGAGCTTGTGCTCACAGGGATCAATACGGCACTCTATGGAATGGAACGCGATTTCTGCGGGGGAAAAGAAAGGCATGAGTATATCAGGGATGTTCCGGGGATCGAAATGATTGTCAGGATGCTGAACGAGCTCCCCGGGGACTTCCGCATACGTCTGGGCTCCTTAGAGCCTACAGTGGTCAATGCTATGCTCGTGAAAAGGCTGCTTAAATACGATAAGCTTTGTCATCATATGCACCTTTCCCTCCAGAGCGGAAGCGATAAAATACTAAAAGCGATGAACCGTCACTATGACAGGCACGACTATCTGGAAATTGTGAAAGTACTGTGGGATGAGGATGAACATTACGGGATCACGACGGATGTTATCGCAGGCTTCCCCGGCGAAACGGAAAAGGATTTCAAAGAAAGCATAGACTTGATCAAACAGGTGGGATTCCTGAAGACCCACGTATTTCCATATTCGGATAGGCAGGGCACAAAGGCTCGGGATATGAAGGATAAGGTGAATCCTAAAATAAAGAAAATCAGGAGCGCAGAATTGACAGCGATTTCTGAAGCTTCGGCTTTAAACTTTTTGAAAAGCACCATCGGGATTAAAAGAATGGTGCTGTTTGAGGAATATGACAAGGATACCGGAACGGCCAGCGGGTTTTCGGATAATTATATCAAAGTCTATTGTCAGGTAACAGATGAAGAGCAAGGGCTAAAGATACTTAATACTTTAGAAAAGGTTGAATTTACGGACACATTTCGGGACGGCATAAAAGGTAGACTGATAAATCTCCGGTAATGCATTGCAGTGAGTACCTGTTCATTGTATAGTATACGATAAGGTCCAATGGCCCGGTTGATAATGCTCTGTTAAGAAAAAACGATCAGGAGTGAGATCTATGGAAAACTGTATTTTCTGTAAAATCGCAAATAAAGAGATCCCGTGCAGCATCGCCTATGAAGATGATGTGATTATGGCTTTTCATGATTTACAGCCCCAGGCACCCGTACATGTGCTCATCATCCCGAAGGAGCATATCGCTTCCCTGGATGAAGTGTCCTTCGATCATGTAGAGGCAATGGGGTGGCTCATGGCAAAGGTCACAGATATCGCTGCCCAGCTGGGGCTGGAAAACGGATATCGCTTAGTGTGCAACTGCGGTGAAGACGGTATGCAGACCGTAAAGCATCTTCATTTTCATCTTTTGGGTAAAAGGAAGATGCTGTGGCCTCCGGGCTGAGCTCTGTCGGTTGTACAAAAAAATCTTGATTATTTACTGCGCTGTGTGTATAATAGATTCGTTGTAGGCGAAACCGTTCCATTTACTCCATTTGGACAAAGGTCAAATTTTGTTCAGGAGTAACAGTGCATCTGAAGTCCTAAATACGGAGGGAGGGAAAATGTATAGATGGCACAGGTTGTTGTTAGGGAAGGTGAAAACCTGGAAAGCGCGCTGAAGAGATTCAAGCGGTCTTGCGCAAGAGACGGTGTAATGTCTGAACTCAGAAAAAGAGAACATTACGAGAAGCCGAGCGTCAAAAGAAAGAAAAAGTCAGAAGCTGCCCGAAAAAAGGCAAAGAAGTATTAAGAAGCAGTTGGTCAAGAAAAGATGCCCTCTCTGATTTTGAGAAAGCAAAACGAACGGATTTGATATAAACCTGCAACAGTAACTGAAACATAGCATTTATAACCCGGTGTTACCGGGTTATTTTTTTTTTGCCCGAATCATAATGTATAAAGATTGGAGGGACTGCTTATGTTTGCGATGGATGAAATGATTTATGATTTCGGCGTAAATCTGCCGAGGATACTGGCCGGCGGTAAGACCGGAATAATTGACCACGTAAAAAAGCTCCTCATAGTAACTGAAAAAAATATCGTTGCAGGCTGCGGATCCGGCTATATTTCACTTCATGGGACAAATCTTTCAATAAAGCTGCTTTCAGAAGAAAGGGTTATTGTAAACGGAGAGATAGATGTGATTGAAATATTCCATAACAAGGGGTAAGACATGCATTATAAAAGCATCTTGGCAGAAGGCTTTGAGGTCCACGATCTGCTCTCCCGATGCCTAAAACAGAATGTTACGTTAAAAAACATAAGGGTGCCTGACAACTGCGAATTTACGGCAGATGTCAAAGGCAAGGACTGGCAGCGTTTTTTACAGATCACTGGAAATCGTTACCGAGTGATCGTTACAAAGGAAAAAGGATTTAAACCGTTGATAACACATATTCTGTCTCGGAGAATGACCCTTGTAGGAAGCTTGATCTTTTTGACTGTGGTTTTGCTCCAAACTTCTTTTATTTCCGAAATCCGGGTTTTTGGCTATGAAAAGCTTACCGAAAGAGAGATACTTAAGCAATTACAGGAAGCGGGCCTTTATGTGGGCTGCAGCCGTTCTGTCGACATTGACCGGGTGGAAATAAAGATGTATCGGGATTTTGAGGAAATAAGCTGGATTGGTATCGAACTTAAGGGGGGATTGGCTGAAGTTACAATCGCAGAGAGACCGGAACCCGTCGTGACTGTTAAAAATGATGAGCCATGCAATGTAGTAGCTATAAAAGAAGGCTATATCGAAAAAGTGATAGCCAGGGAAGGAAAGACGTCAGTTAATAAAGATGATTTTGTTCATGTTGGAGATGTGGTTATTTCGGGTATACTTGAGATTGAGGATAAAACCTACAGCAGGGGCAAAGGAGGGCCGTTGTTTCGATATGTGCATGCTGAGGGAGAAGTTTATGCCAAAACGGTGTATCGGTTTATCTGCTATCAGGAAAGCAATGCATTAGAGAAAAAAAAGACGGGAAAGACAGTACCCGGTATCCGGGTTTCAGTGGGAAACAGCACTTTTAACACAGCCGCGATGATTGTACCGTACGAGATTTCCGTTTATGAGGAAAAAAAGATATTAGATCTGCTATGGCCTCTGCCGGTAGAATTTGCTGTCAATAGGGTATCGGAGCTTACACTCTGCCGAACGAAAAGAAACCAGGAGGAAATCGAAAAAGAGGCCAACCGTCAGGCAAGAGATTTAATTAAAAGGCATTTGCCGGAATCGGCTCAAATATTAAATAAAGGTTTGAAGTTTTTGCCTGGAGAAAATATAATAAAGGTTACAATATTAATAGAAGCCCTGGAGCAGATCGGCCAAAAAAAGTCGTTTATATCTCCCGGAGCCTGCAGCGAAAAAATAATAGCCGGATATTATTGTCTCGCACCGGAATAGAGAGGAAAAAGTATTTGGAGAATATGCAAATCGAAGAAATCCGTATAAAGATCGACGGTGAGGATGACAGCGAACAGCTTTTTGGAAATCTTGATGTCAATCTTAGGATCATACAGGATAATTATGACGTAGTAATCGTTCAACGGCAGGATGAAATCATTTTGCGCGGAAAAGAGGCCGGAAAAGCCGAGGAGATCATTGACGAGCTGGTGGCTATCCTCCGTTCGGGAGAAACTCTGGACACACAAAAGGTCAATTATGTTATCAGCTTAAAGGAAAAAGGCCTTTCTTACAGGGAAAGCAATATAAACAAAGATGTGATATGCTTTACCCATCGAGGGAAGGCAGTCAGGCCGAAGACAATCGGACAAACCTCCTATGCACGAAGCATCAAAGCAAATGGAATTGTTTTCGGAATCGGCCCTGCCGGAACCGGAAAGACATATATTGCCGTTGCTCTTGCCATCAATGCTCTGAAAAATAAAGAGGTTGCAAAGATCATTCTTGCAAGGCCTGCAGTCGAAGCCGGCGAAAGGCTGGGGTTTCTCCCAGGGGACCTTCAGGAAAAAGTCGATCCCTATCTCAGGCCCCTTTATGACGCGCTTTATGATATACTGGGGCGTGAGGCCGCATTGCGGCTTAAGGAACGGGAGATTATCGAAGTAGTACCACTTGCATATATGCGTGGAAGAACTCTGGACAATTCCTTCATAATCCTTGATGAAGCGCAGAATACCACCAGAGAGCAGATGAAAATGTTTCTGACACGGTTAGGGTTTGGATCAAAGGCGGTTATAACTGGGGATATTACACAAATAGATCTTCCGAAAGGAAAGAAATCAGGGCTTATTGATGCCTATCATACGTTAGACGATGTGCCGGGAATCGAATTCTGTTTTCTGAAAGACACGGATGTGGTGCGGCATCCTCTTGTCAAAAGGATCATAAACGCATATGATCAGCGCACGCCGAAAGACAGCTGTGAGAATGAATTTGAAGATGAAAAAGAGGAACTGGATCAAGATCAGTAGACTCGGCAGGAAGGGTTGCGTTATGGAAATTGTATTCAGCGATGGCAGAAAGCCGGGAAAACCGATTTTAACCAAAATGTATGAGGCTGCCGGATTATGCCTTGCAAAAAAAGGTGTTGATTCGGAAAGAGTCATGGTTTCTGTGACCTTTGTCAGCAGAGAAGAAATAAAAGAACTCAATACGCTTTATCGGAACATTAACGAAATAACCGATGTGCTTTCTTTCCCGCAATATGAGAATCCAGGCCAATTTCCATCCCAGGGGACAATACTGCTTGGCGATGTGGTGATATGCACTGAGCAGGCCCTGCTCCAAGCGGATGATTTCGGACATTCTCCGGAACGGGAGCTGGTGTATCTTTTCGTACACAGCATGCTGCACCTTTTAGGCTATGATCATGGGGAAGCGGGAGGAAAAAAAGACATGAGGGAGTTTGAAGAATCCGTAATGGAACACCTGAGACTGCCAAGAGAGGAGATGGAACAATGAACCGTGATAAAGAGCTTTATTTAATGGCCAGGCAAGCCCTCAAGCATGCTTATGCTCCCTTTTCAAACTTTACGGTAGGGGCTGCTCTTCTCACTGAATCCGGAGAGGTATTTACAGGTGTAAATGTTGAAAATTCATCATTAGGAGCGACTATTTGCGCTGAGCGCACCGCTTTTGTGAAAGCAGTCTCCGAAGGGCAGAGGAGATTCAGCACCATTGCCGTAGTATCAGGGGAGGGCGCAGTGCTGCCTTGCGGAATATGCAGGCAGTTCATGTTTGAGTTCGGAAATGATTTAAGGATCATAACCGGAGAGGATGAGGATCATTTAAAGGTATACGGCATCAGAGATCTGTTACCGGAGGGTTTCCGGCTGGAGAGGTAAGCGGGTATACTAAAATAATCTGCTTAACAGGAGCAATCATGAAATCAGGTTTTATCGGGATAATCGGGCGCCCCAACGTGGGGAAATCCACCCTATTGAATGCCATCTTGGGAGAAAAGATCTCCATTACGACAGATAAGCCGCAGACGACAAGGAATAGCATAAGGGGGATATATACCAGGGACGGCGGAGAAGAAACCGGTTGTCAAATGATATTTATTGATACTCCGGGCATCCATAAACCTCGCAACAAGCTTGGAAGCTATATGACGGATATGGCAGTCAGGACTCTTAAAGAGGTTGATGTTATTGTTTTTATCGTGGACGACATATGCGGCCCCGGAGACATGCATATATTGGAAATGCTAAAGCAAACTGCAACGCCTTCCATTCTGGCTATCAATAAAATCGACAAGCTCCCGCCGGACCGGTTCCGCAGTATCTATGAAGAGTATGATGCAATGGGTATATTCCACAGCATCCTTGGGATTTCGGCACTGGAAGGCAAAAACCTCCGGCCTTTGATCGAAACTGTGGAAAGCTTGCTTAAAGAAGGACCGATGTACTTTCCGGAGGATATAGTGACAGATCATCCGGCAAAGTTTCTTGTAAGTGAAATAATTCGGGAAAAAACTCTGCTGTATCTTGAAGAAGAGGTGCCCCACGGCATCGCGGTTGAGATAGAAGGCTATCAGGAAAAAGAGGATGTGACTGTTATCGGTGCTGTGATCTATTGCGAAAAGAAGTCTCACAAGGGGATCATCATCGGAAAAGGCGGCAAAAAACTAAAAGGCATAAGCAAAGGCGCCCGAATGGAAATCGAAGGCCTGCTGGGGACAAGAGTCTATCTTGAAATCTGGGTCAAGGTCAGAGAAAACTGGAGAGACAGTTCATTTTCCATATCGGAATTTGGTTACCGGAAAGAATAAAGGTCATATGTATACAGAAACAGAAGGCATTGTTCTGAAACAAACTAAAATAGCCGCCGGCAGGCGAATGCTTGTCATTTTCAGCAAACACTACGGAAAAATCAGCGCCGGGACCTACATCAGCGAAAGGGGAAATAACAAATCTGCTTTAGCGTTGCGTCCTTTTGCTTACGGAAAGTACCAGATCAGAAGAACCGGCGATTATTATCACATTAACGGCTGTGAAACGATATCGAGCCATTATTCCATAGGAGAGGATATAGATAAATTTCTTTGCGCATCCTGCGGGATGGAATTTACAAATAAGCTGCTGCCGGAAGAAGCGGAAGCTAAAAAGCTCTTCGTGCTCTTTTCCGAGTTTCTTGATATGATGGAAAAACGAACAAAAAAACATGAAACTTTACTAGTAGGATATCAGCTTAAGGCTCTGGCCTTAAGCGGAAGCGCTCCGTTATTAGATAGTTGTGTTATGTGCGGCTCAAAAGAGAATCTTACAGGTTTCAGCATCACGGACGGGGGAACCCTTTGTGAAGCGTGCAAAGCACTTAAAAGAAACAAGGAACGATTGATTTACGAAACGGATTTTGATATATTAAACGTGATCAAATTCCTGATCCAAAAGCCTTTATCCCAGTTAGAAAACTTGGCATTGGGTGACAGCACACTCGAAAAGATTAAAATGATTTTGAAAGACTATGCTGTCTGTCACCTTGACATCGGCGGCTTGAAAAGTGAAGAGTGCATGAACCGCCGGTAGGCAGCGGTTCATGCCTGAATAAGTGTTATTACATAAAGATATAAAAAGGAGAGGGGTGTTTTTTAATGGAAATCACACTTGAGAAGATCGAATTGGTAAAGGATAGAACCGGAGTCAGTTACAAAGAGGCAAAGGAAGCATTGGAAGCAGCCGAAGGCAGCGTAGTGGACGCAATTATCAGTATCGAGGAGTCTATCGATATCAAAGCCAAGAGTAAGCTCAGCGAGCAAAGTGCAGCTATTGTTGAGAAAATCAAAAGAGCGATCAGGAAAGGCAATGTTTCAAAGATCATTGTAAGAAAAGGCGACGATGTTATGCTGAATCTCCCCGTGAGCGTAAGCATAATAGGTTCGGTCCTTGCTCCGTGGGCCGCAGTTGCGGGAATAATCGCCATATTCGGTACAAAGTGCACTATCGAGCTTATCAAGGATAACGGCGACGTAGTCGATATAAGTGAAATCGCTGCCGATACCTTTGAAGACGTAGTGGAGAAAGGTTCTGAAATAGCCGATGATGTCAGAGAAAAGAGCAGCGATGTATTTGAGAGCGTTAAGTCAAAAGCAAACGAAGCAATAAGCAAAGCTGTTAAAAAGGACAACAAAGACAATGAAAAGGCTTCAGAGCCTGCAGGCGACAGCGAGTAGCGACAAATAACAGAATGGAGCAATATAGGAACATGAGCAAAGAATTTTCATTGGAAGTAATCGTAGCATTGGCAAAGTCAAGAGGTTTTGTTTACCCGGGGTCTGAAATATACGGAGGACTTGCAAATACATGGGACTACGGCCCGATAGGCGTGGAGCTCAAAAATAATGTAAAAAAGGCATGGTGGAAAAAGTTTATTCAAGAATCAAAATACAATGTCGGGCTGGATGCGGCTATACTAATGAATCCTAAAACCTGGGTGGCTTCCGGGCACGTAGGAGGATTTTCGGACCCGCTCATCGACTGCAAAAGCTGTAAATCAAGATTTCGTGCCGATAAGCTGATCGAGGATTATATTAAATCTCAGGAAGATATGTCAGTGAACGTGGACGGTTGGTCCAATGAGAAGCTGCAAGAGTTCATCAAAGAAAAGAAAATCGCATGCCCCGAATGCGGCAAGAGTGATTACACCGGCATCAGGAAATTCAACCTCATGTTCAAAACCTTTCAAGGTGTCACAGAGGATTCGCAGGCGGAATTATTCCTGCGGCCTGAAACAGCACAGGGGATTTTTGTGAATTTTAAAAACGTAGCCAGAACATCCAGAAAAAAGATACCCTTCGGGATAGGGCAGATTGGCAAGTCGTTCAGAAACGAGATAACTCCGGGCAATTTTATATTTCGCACAAGGGAATTCGAACAGATGGAGTTGGAGTTCTTCTGCAAACCCGGTACCGATCTTGAATGGTTTGCGTACTGGAAAGATTTCTGCGAAAAATGGCTGAGATCCCTCGGCATGAATATGGATAATGTGAAGCAAAGAGATCATGAAAAAGAAGAGCTTTCGCACTACAGTAACGCCACTACGGATTTTGAATACAGATTCCCCTTTGGATGGGGAGAGCTTTGGGGTATTGCGGACCGTACAGATTATGATCTCAGGCAGCATCAGGATCATTCGGGGCAGGATATGATATATATGGATCCCGAGACCAACGAAAAATATATACCTTATTGTATCGAACCTTCCCTGGGAGTGGAGCGCATGACGCTGGCATTTTTATGCGATGCTTATGATGAAGAAGCTGTTACAGATGTAAACGGTAAGGAGGACAAACGCGTGGTGCTTCGTTTCCACCCCGCTCTGGCTCCCTTTAAAGCTGCGGTTCTTCCATTGACCAAAAAGCAGAGCGGTATTGCCGAAGCCCTGCACGAAGAGCTTTCTAAATACTTTATGGCCGACTATGACGTTCCCGGAAGCATCGGCAAGCGTTACAGGAGACAGGATGAAACGGGTACACCTTTCTGCATAACCGTTGATTTTGATACCGAGACGGATCAGACTGTTACAGTCAGGGACAGGGATACGATGGAACAGATCAGACTGCCTATGTCCGATATCAGAGACTACATCGAGAAAAAGCTAATATTTTAAAAGGAGAAATAAACTATGAGCAAAAAGTATGTTTATCTGTTCCGCGAAGGCAGCGGTTCCATGCGGGAACTGTTGGGAGGGAAAGGTGCAAACCTTGCAGAAATGACCAACCTGGGCATGCCTGTACCACAAGGCTTCACCATCACCACAGAGGCTTGTACAAGATATTATGAAGACGGAGAAGCAATAAACGATAGTATCCGTTCTGAAATAATGGGTTATATAAGTGAACTTGAGGGTATGACCGGAAAGAAGTTCGGCGATGTGAACAATCCGCTCCTGGTTTCGGTGCGCTCAGGGTCCAGAGCTTCGATGCCGGGCATGATGGATACTATACTGAATTTAGGTCTTAACGATGAGGTTACCGAGAGCTTTGCGAAGAAGACAAACAATCCGAGGTTTGCATACGACTCCTACAGAAGGTTTATCCAAATGTATTCCGATGTAGTTATGGAAGTGGGAAAATCCTATTTTGAAAAACTCATCGATGAAATGAAAGTAAATAAAGGTGTCACCGACGATACAGAGTTAAATGCAGACGACCTTAAAGCACTGTCGGAGCTTTTTAAAAAGGAATATAAGGATAAAGTCGGAGAAGATTTCCCCAGCGATCCGGTAGACCAGCTCTTTGGGGCCATTAGGGCGGTCTTCCGATCCTGGAACAACCCGAGGGCCATCTATTACAGGAGGATGAACGATATCCCTTCAACATGGGGGACTGCGGTCAATGTGCAATCCATGGTTTTCGGAAACATGGGAGATACCTCCGGCACGGGAGTCGCTTTTTCCAGAAACCCGGCTACCGGCGAAGCCAAGCTCTACGGGGA
Source organism: Bacillota bacterium (assembly GCA_022706625.1). Classification (GTDB taxonomy): domain Bacteria; phylum Bacillota; class Clostridia; order Peptostreptococcales; family Anaerovoracaceae; genus UBA1426. The sequence goes on from JAKJCD010000023.1 coordinate 14,658, forward strand.
ATTTCTTATGAATGCACAGGGCGAAGATGTGGTGGCGGGCATAAGGACTCCTCAGACTATCGATCACCTGAAAGATATCAACCAGGAAGCCTATGAGGAATTTTATAAAATAGTATATACCTTGGAAAAACACTACAAAGATATGCAGGATATGGAGTTCACCATTGAAGAAGGCAAGCTGTATATGCTGCAAACCAGAAACGGCAAGAGAACAGCCGCAGCAGCCCTGAAAATCGCCTGCGATCTGGTGGATGAGGGCATGATAACGCCTGCCGAAGCGGTAGCCATGATCGACCCCAGGCAGTTGGATGCGCTTTTGCATCCCCAGTTCGATGCAAAAGCTTTGAAAGCCGCAAAGCCCATTGGAGCAGGTCTCCCCGCATCTCCGGGGGCTGCCTGCGGTCAGGTGGTGTTTACCGCCGATGATGCAGCCGAATGGGGGAAAAACGGTTCAAGTGTTATCCTTGTGAGACTTGAAACATCCCCGGAGGATATCGAAGGCATGCACTATTCCAAAGGGATCCTTACAGTCAGAGGAGGCATGACTTCTCATGCGGCGGTGGTAGCCAGAGGAATGGGCACCTGCTGCGTTTCAGGATGCGGTGAGATCAGCATAGATGAAGAAGCTAAAAAATTCACTTTAGGCGGGCATGAATTCAAAGAGGGAGACTATATTTCTCTTGACGGTTCCACCGGTAACATTTACGGAGAGGCAATAGCCTCTGTGGAAGCTTCTATATCCGGAGATTTTGACAGGCTCATGACTTGGGCGGATGAGATCAGAACCATGAAGGTAAGAACAAATGCGGATACGCCTCATGATGCGTCCCAAGGCAGGAAATTCGGCGCCGAAGGGATCGGCCTTTGCCGAACAGAGCATATGTTCTTTGACTCTTCAAGGATAGCTGCAATGCGTGAAATGATAGTCTCAAAGACAGAAGAGCAAAGAAGGACTGCCTTAGCTAAGCTTCTTCCAATGCAGAGGGATGATTTTGAGGGTATCTATGAGGCTATGGAAGGACTGCCGGTTACTATCCGTTTCCTGGATCCGCCTCTTCACGAATTCCTCCCAACCGATGAAGAGGATATTGCGGATTTGGCCGCCGATATGAAGATGGAAATTGCTGAGCTCAAATCAATTATAACTTCGCTCCATGAGTTCAACCCGATGATGGGGCACAGAGGCTGCCGTCTCACAGTTTCTTATCCGGAAATAGCGGAGATGCAGACCACCGCTGTTATTGAAGCAGCTATCAATGTGCAAAAAAAGCATCCCGAGTGGACCATGGTTCCGGAGATAATGATACCGCTGGTTGGAGAAATCAAGGAGCTGGCCTATGTTAAAAATATAGTTGTCGAAACTGCAAATGCGATCATTGCAAAATCCGGAATCGAGCTCAAATACCTGGTGGGAACCATGGTCGAAGTTCCGAGAGCGGCATTGACGGCTGATGAAATCGCAAAGGAGGCGGAATTCTTCTCCTTCGGAACCAACGATCTGACTCAAATGACTTTCGGTTTCAGCAGGGATGATGCCGGTGGGTTCCTGAATGCTTACTACGATAAGAAGATCTATGAGAACGATCCTTTTGCAAAGCTGGACCAGACGGGAGTAGGTAAATTAGTAAAAATGGCGGTTGAATTAGGTAAGAGTACAAGATCCGACATCAAGCTCGGTATTTGCGGAGAGCATGGAGGAGATCCTTCCTCTGTGGAATTTTTCTACAATGCGGGACTGAACTACGTTTCCTGCTCGCCTTTCCGCGTACCGATCGCAAGGCTCGCCGCCGCACAGGCAGCGCTCAAGGCAAGGAAATAAAACCGGACTGAGTTCGGACAGGGTATTGCACCATGACTGCTTGGAGCAATACCCTTTTATTTTGAACGCGAATGCAAAAATTCAAGCAGCTATTTGGTTTTGTCCAATCTATCATCCAGATTGTTCAGAAAGTCCTCCGTCTTATCCTCAACCCGCTCTCCTGCACGATCCATTGCATTTTCTGCTTTGTTTTTCAGGTTTTCCGCCTTACCTGTAACATTGCCGATGATATCTTTAAAGCCATCTCCTATTTCTTCCATACCTTTTTGTATCTTCCCCACGATATCACTCCCTTTTTTTATTCTATTATTCCGCATTTAAAAAAAACAATGCATGCTTCCTTATTCGTCGGAGCCCTTTGTTGTAAATTCCCGCAAAATGTAGTAGTATATGAATAATATAAATACTGGTAATAATTTATATTATTTTTACAAACTCTAAAAATAGGTTATATGGATCAAGGGGATATAATGAATACTAAGTCCCAAAAGCTGGCAGCCCTTGTGATCGCGATTGTTTTTCTTATCGGAACCATAGCAAGCGTACCGATGATATTTTCCGATTCTTCCCAAACATCAGGGCAGGATCAGGCTGATCCGGACGCAAATATCCCTAACCCAAACATTGAAAAATTATTTGATTTCCATCAGCCTGTTTTCCCTGATGTGTTAGGCGCCGGAATGCAGGGGAATGCCGGAAAAGAAGGAGAAGGTACTATTGCATTCGCATCGGATGGGATGACCATGGGAGATAGTGCCGGATTGGATAAAGAAACCATAGATAAATTATCTGCTTCTATCGAAAAGGCAAGAGAGTATTTCAGCCGGGGCAAATACACTTTAGCTTTAAAAGAATATGATTCTGTATTGTCCCTGGTTCCAAAGGCTTCGGCTCTATATTTCGAAAGGGCGCAGGTGCATTTGGCATTGAACGACACAAAAAAGGCTTTGAAGGACATTTCTTCGTCCGTTAAATCAGATCCTAAGCTCATTGAACCGTATTTGCTCCGAGGTAAATTATATTCATTGATGGGCAATCTTACTGAGGCTATTTCCGATTTTAAGAAGGTCATCAGCCTGGATCCGAAGGAATACACAGCCTATAGCAGCTTAGGATATCTGTATTATCTAAAGAAGGATTATGATGAGTCCATTTTGAATTTTGACCGGGCATTAAAATACAATAACCGTGATTACAGCATTTATTTTAATCGGGGGATCACCTATCTCTCTTTGCAGGATCACACAGCGGCACAGCAAGACTTTACAAAGGCGATAGACCTTTATCCGGAGTTTGTTCCGGCATACTACAACAGAGGACTTGCTTATCTTCAGTCAGGCGATTACCGGGCTGCGGAAAATGATTTCAGCGCCGTGATAATATCTAATCCGGAATTGGCGATTTGCTATCAGCAAAGAGGTCTGGCATTTTTCGAGCTGGAGCAGTATGACAGAGCGATAGAAGACTGGCAGACTTATCTGAAATATGAGCCGGGAGATGCAGAAAGCCATTATCGCATAGCGCTCGCATATTTGCAGCTGGAAAGCTACGATGAGGCAACTGATCAGCTTACGCTGGCAATAGCCGCGGATCCCGCCTACAAAATGGCCTATTACCAGAGAGGAAATGCCTATTCGCTGCAGAAAAAGTATCAGGAGGCGGC
>JAKJCD010000240.1 GCA_022706625.1 Bacillota bacterium
ATGTCTGTACAGTCGATACAACAATTTCTGCTTTCCTCCAATCATCACGGCTTTCCTTATAAATAACCGTCTTATAATCATTTTTAAGATAAGCGACAAACGCTTTATATGCCTGGTCTTCAAGTTCAAGCCGATCTACCAGAAATAAAACTCTTCGTGCATTACCAGTTCGTAGGAATAACTTTATTACCGCAGCAGATACAAGTGTTTTCCCTGTACCTGTAGCCATTTCAAAAAGAAAGCGGTCTTTCCCTTGCTTAACCGCATTTTGAATTGAATTGACTGCTCTAATCTGATACTTTCTTAAAAATCTAAGTTTGTTTAATTCAATGTAGTTCTTACGGTTGTCTTCATTGGTATAAGATGGGTCGTTGATATATTCTGGTTTTTGAGTCAGTACAATGTAATCATCGTTGACTGCTTCGCTGACTAAGTTGTTTCTGTCAGGCTTAAAAGTTGAATATCCCTTAACTGTTTCAGGAGAAGGGAAGCGACTTATTATATGAGGATTTCCCCTTTCCAAATCCCAGAAGTAGTGAATGTTTCCATTTGATAAAATAATAAATCGGCAGTTCTGTGAGACGGCATAACGCCGAGCTTGTTCTTTGCCAAATAACGGGTTTTTATCTTCAGCCTTTGCTTCTAATACAATAAACGGAAACCCTTGAGCATCAAGAAGTAAAAAGTCTATAAAGCCATTTCCGGTTTTTTCAAAATCTTCTCCAAACTCGTTTAATTTTTCAGTGGTGATTTTGACATTGTTTTCAAGGAGAATATTCGCCTTTCCTGCTTCATTGTCAAAGAAACGCCAACCAGCTTCTTCAAGGAGTTTGTTGATTTTTATCCGTGCTTTTGCTTCTTTCTCTGCCATACTGCCACCTTGCGGTTCAATGATATCAAATTTCATGAATCTTGTATTCTCTTATGCCCGCCATGGACGGCGGGCATTCTTGGGGCGCGATTTTACTATCCCCGCGCGGAGCGTCCATCCAACATATATTAGGTTTTTATTTTATATCATAATTTCTAAGAAAATGTATAAATTAATTAGCGATATCAAATAAATAAATGCATATTTATACTTGCTGACTAATTCAATATTCACAATAATGCTAATACGTTGCTATA
>JAKJCD010000241.1:0-429 GCA_022706625.1 Bacillota bacterium
GGCTTTTCTCCGGAAAGCTTGTTAAGGTACTATACAGAGACCATTTTTTTGCGGACAGGTGCAGTTTCTGGCACACGAACATTTCCGACCAGGAGGAACAGGGTATGGACCTCGGCGATATCGTCATGGTGGACAATCCCCGGCATCCGTTTTACGGCCGGAGGGGCAAGATTATCGGCCGCCGCGGCCTCTACAGGGAAGACGACCCCTGGTTTCTCATCTACGTTCCTTCCCACATGCGCAGTTTCCTCATTCCCCAGTCAATGCTCTGTCTGGAGCAGGATGCCTCCGTTACCGTGGACATCTTCACCGAGCGCCTTCAGTAGCATGGAAGGCCGGTAAAAACCGGGATTGCCTGCGATTGATGACCTCGCAAAAAGTGAAAAAACGTCCCGATTGATTGTTGACGATCATTGCGGCTCTCGCGGC
>JAKJCD010000241.1:439-731 GCA_022706625.1 Bacillota bacterium
TGAAGCCTATCTGACGGATATATAAGGTGATATAATCAAATTGGCACATATCGCTTGCCTTCGCCTCGTGGTCTCCATGGCTAACCATCATGCCCGTTCCGGGCACAACGAAAGATGAAAATATCCGGCTATTTGTGGACATTTTCATATAAACCGTCGGCGATCTCGGCGGGACTGAATACCCCGTCGACAGTGACGATCCCTGTAATCAGCTCCGGAGGAGTGACATCGAAGGCGGGGTAATAAGCCTTCACCAGTTCGCCGGAGATGGGAGCGCCCTGAAATTCCAGCA
>JAKJCD010000241.1:792-1122 GCA_022706625.1 Bacillota bacterium
CGGCCCGCCGTAGCCAAGGATATAGAAGGGGATATCGAGCCGCCAGGCGCAGATGGCCAACTGAAGCGTCCCCACCTTGTTGGCCGCCGATCCGTCCATGGCGATCCGGTCCGCGGCGGCGAACACCTTGTCCGCCATGCCCCGGGACATACACCACGCCGCCATGTTGTCCGTGATCAGGGTCGTGTCGATCCCCATCTCGCTCAGGGACCAGGCCGTGAGCCGCGCCCCCTGGAGGTAGGGCCGGGTCTCCGTGCAGAGCGCCTTAATCTCCTTGCCGTTTTCCCGGGCGTATTGGAACATGTACAGGAGGCCGGCCCCGGCGAAACA
>JAKJCD010000242.1:0-433 GCA_022706625.1 Bacillota bacterium
CTATCTTGTTTGGTGAAGGGTTGAACATTTGGAACAAGCTCCATAATTTTTTATTGCTTATTTCATATGAGCCACATGTTTCATAAGTTCCAACTAATTATACCAAAAATTGCATGTGCTTTTCAATAATTTACGTATTTGTAGAGATTCCTTTTATGTTTATTCTACTTTTAAAAAATTCTAAAGAAATAAATAGCTATCTCCCCCGCCCCTTGATATTGTGACTTACTGAAAGGAAATGGTATGAAAGAATAGATAATCACCGAAATAGCCGTTATCGCATGTGTAGTATTGTGTGCCGCTGCGTTGCCTCGAAGTGCTGGCACCGGCACCAAGCTCAATACGCAAGTACTCAACGATATGCTACAGAAATTGTTGCATGTAGAATAACGTATAATCCTGACGGCAGCAAAAGCCAGCGGGTAGACATTCA
>JAKJCD010000242.1:463-1103 GCA_022706625.1 Bacillota bacterium
CGTTTGAGCTACCGATGATTATCCCGGTGGCGAAGATGTTGAAATTGATGATGTGCTGATAGCTGAAGCCAGAGGACTAGCGAAAGAGCTTGTCGGATAGAATATGGATTTGCGAGCAGAGGAATATTTTGGTATAATAAGTCTAAATAGCAGAACCTTCAATAGATTTTAAGCCCATTGAATTCGACGGGTTTAAAATCTTGAGCTACTTAAATTACTTCCCTGGGAGGTAATTTATTTTATATGATAAAATTTGCAGGCGTATGAAACTGCAAGTGCCGCCTGTAGAATTGAAGCGTTTGGAGAAATGACATGAATTCAGAATTCATTTACACCGGTTAGAAGCGGCCAAGCTTGCTGATGCAATTAATAAAATTGAAGGAGTAGCGATATCGGATTATGCAAGAAAACTTAATGCACAATGAGTGAGTGGATAGAAAGTGCCATGATTCCAATACCTTAAATCCTGACCATTTTGTTGACGTCAATAAAATGTTAAAGCGAAGGATATTGAGACTATCAAGGCGGTAATAAGATTGGTACCACATTTATATTTGCCTCGAATTCGAGGCAAATATAACAAATTTGTTATTGTAACTTAATAACGAATATGTTATTATAATATTAAAGCAGAAGGGAA
>JAKJCD010000243.1 GCA_022706625.1 Bacillota bacterium
ATAATACCCCATAAGTCTGGCCAGCACTACATTTTCTAAATAAGTTCCTGCGTTACTAAGATTCTCAAAGATTTCCCGCACCCGATCTTCCTTGGGAGCATCCGTAAAAATGAGACTGTAAGTAAGCCGCTGCATTTTTGCCCAATGCATCTGAAAATCAGTTTTACGGTAAAGAGGCGCATACTCGTCTGCCAGAGTAAAATACTTTATGCAGGTTTCAAAGGACACATCCATACCGTTCATTTTGTCGATGAAGGCATTTTGATAATGGATTTCAGCCGCCAGCAGGTAGCCTGCCCACATTTCTTCATAGTTCCCTGTATTCCTGAGACGCTGCAGTTCCGCAGAAAGTACGGACAGAGAGCGGCTTCTTTCTCCCACCATTTGATAAGCCTTGGCCACATAGATGCCGGTACTGTGCATACCCAAATATTTCAGTTCATCTTCTGGGATTTCCAGGGATTTATTGTAATAATAAACAGATTCCTTCATATTGCCTACAAAAAATTGTATTGTGCTGAGATATCTTTCGTACCAACTCATTACCTTAGTATTACCGGCATTGGCGCAGAGTTCGATCATCTGGCGGGCAAGAGCGTAGGCCTCGCTTATCTGGGAATTCCAGCACAGGTTGTACAGCTTTTCGATGACTACAGAATATGCCAGTTCACCGGTATGATTGTCAAGCTTTGCGATCAACTCATCAAGCAGTCTGTTTGATTCCTCGAATGAAACGAAATTACGGAGAACCCTTGCCTTATGTATCATAGCCTCAAAATAAAGCTCCTTATCGTCTCTGTTCATTAAGGGTATCGCTGCCTCAAGGCATGCTTTGGCTTGTACAAAATTTCCTATAACGGACAGAAATGCGCCCTTTGCAACAAGAAGTCTTGGACTTAGTTCGACTGACGCATTGTCCAGTGCCTGGAACCATATCCGGAGCTCATTGTAATTGCCGGCTTTTATATAATCCCTGTAGCATGCGAGGATTATATTTTCCAGAAGTTCGTAATCCTTCGAATCAATGGCGTACCGGGCCGCCCTTGAATACTGCTTTTTATCGAAATA
>JAKJCD010000244.1 GCA_022706625.1 Bacillota bacterium
TGTTCCGGGCTTATGAGTTCAAATGGAATCCTGAAAAGAAGGCGGCTCTTTCAAAGACTTTTACCAATGCATATCCGGTAAAATCGTTTGAAGTGATTAATCCGGATAATTTATCATGAGTTTCTTTTAGATATCAATGGTATCTGAATGTCTGCAAAATGACATGTAAAACAGACAACAATCCACAATTGAACCTATTTCGCATATTTTGTCCTGGATTCTCTGACCGGCAGTTGATCAGTAAAATATGCTACTTTACAGAATTATTGAAAACCAGGACTTCTTGAGGGTCGACTTATTAGGAGTTGATGATTTCTTAGGCCTATAACCATAAAAACATAAAAAAATCATCTGTTTTTATGGTTATAACAACAAAAAAGAACAGGTAATAAAGCGGGGAATAGATGAAGGAATAAAGCATGTCCACATCGTTTGCTGAAAAAAAAGAGAACCTGATCATACTGTCAGGACTCTGTAAAGAGTTTCCTATATAGAGTTGATTATTTGAGTTAGTATGGCAAAAAAGATTTATCTGTGCAGTCCGCACATGGGGGGCGGGGAGATGAAGTATGTGAAGGAGGCATTTGACTCGAACTGGGTTGCTCCGCTCGGGCCGAATGTTGATGCTTTCGAGCATGAGCTCAGCCTTGCCACAGGGGCGAAGCATGTTGCTGCTCTCTCCTCGGGAACGGCGGCAATTCACCTCGCGCTGGTTCTGCTCGGTGTGAAACCGGGTGATTATGTGATTGGCACGTCATTCACCTTCTCCGCAACAGTCAACCCGATAGCTTACCTGGGGGCCACGCCGGTGCTGGTTGACAGTGAGCCGGGGACGTGGAATATGGATCCGGAACTGCTTGAACAGGCTATAAAAGAGGTAAGTAGAAAGTTGAAAGTTGAGAATGAAAAGTGGAAAGATAAAAGTGAAAAGTTGAAAGATAAAAGTGGAAAGGGGGGAGGGGGTAGGATTAAGGCGATTGTGGTGGTGCATCTGTACGGGATGCCGGCCAGGATGAAGGAGATAATGGCTGTGGCAGA
>JAKJCD010000245.1:0-649 GCA_022706625.1 Bacillota bacterium
AATCAGAGAAGCGTGCCGCGGCGGCAATGCTTATTTATGAGCCCAACAGAGCGCTTTCCTTTGACGACATAAAGAACGTCGGCGCCTTTGCTAACGCAGCCGGTCTGGCCCTTCATGACGTTTATACCAAGCGGGGCTCTTATAGAGAAGCATACGGCAATCCGCAACAAGACGTCGGGAACATATTCCACGAAGGGATAACCTCTCTTTTCAGCCCGGAGGCATGGCGAAGGAATTTTATTCCCCTGGCAAAGGACCTCTCCCGCGCCATCCCCCGCCTGGAGGCCCTGGGGCGCTTTGTGTTCGATGCCGGGAAGAAGACGGCCAAGGAATGGGTCGCGTCCATGAAGTCTTACCTGGGCGATTTGTGGACGAAATTCCGGGAACAACTGCGGGACATCTGGAATAACTTAAAGGCGATGAACCGGAAGAAAGGACCGGGAAACGAAGCATCTAAACGTCATAAAGAATATCTAAAGTCCATTAATTCCGACCTCCCTAACCCATCCCGCCCCCCGGAGGTTGGGGGGCAGTCTGGCCGCAAGGGCCCCCTTGGAAATCAGCGCGGCGCCGTCAACATCAAGCCCCTGGCCCCGGTAGCGGACGCCCTCCGGGATTTCAAGCGCGAAATCGGCAAGACCATTGACGA
>JAKJCD010000245.1:694-1033 GCA_022706625.1 Bacillota bacterium
CCCCGGCATCAAGGGGACGCTGCGGAAGTTTGAGTACCGCCGAGGCGTCACTGCCGCCAAGCGCGTGGACCGGGTGCTGCCCTTCCTCAAGAAGGTCGCCAAGATGCCCAAAGAGGACAAGTCGGCCTTTGATCTGGCCCGGAAGAACGGCAATCCGGGAGAACTGAAGCGCCTCGTCACCAAGTACAAACTCGGCAAGGAATACCATGAACTCCGCCTCCTCCTGGCGGAGATGCACAAAGAAGCGACCGATGTCGGCTATGACGTCGGCTTCCTGTCCAATTATCACCCCCGCGTCCTTAAAGATACCCAAGGCTTCCTGCGCTATATGTACCGGCA
>JAKJCD010000246.1 GCA_022706625.1 Bacillota bacterium
GGAGTATCATTTTATGAGGCACAACAGGCTTTCCGGGACAAAAAACGCATCATCCTCGCAGACGTTCGACATAGCGAAGACGAGCAGCGATTCTTTTGTCTGGGTAAGGTTCATGGTGAAATAATGACCGTCAGATTCACATATCGAAACGGCAAGATCAGAATATTTGGCGCCGCTTATTGGCGTAAAGGAAAGAAGCGTTATGAAGAAGAAAATAACATACACCGATGAGCCGAAAGATGTTGATCTGGATAATGCCCGCATCATGGAAGACTTTCTTCCCGCGCCGGAAGAGCTTGTTCTGAAGAAAGATCGTATTGTCACCCTCAGACTCGATGATTCGACAATCTCCGATTTAAAGAAGATCGCCGCACAAAAAGGCTTAGGCGTTTCCAGCCTGGTCAGAATGTGGGTGCGGGAACGACTGAACAATTAGAGCGATCTTCGTATTCCCTAAGAATAATAAGACATCCGCACGATCTCACCTAAACATTTTTCTTCGTTCGTGGTTGTTGGATAAAATGACAATTTATATGAAAATGTCCACAAATAGCCGGATATTTTCATCTTTCGTCGTGCTCGGAACGGGCATGATGGTTTGTATCAGGTAGGACGCGGGCAGAAGACCGGCCGGACGACAGAGCAGGAAATAAAAAGGGGACAGCGCCGCTATTCTCTTCAAATAGTGGCTTCTGTCCCTTAATTTTCCGTCCTTTTGGACCGGTCTGGTTCTTGAAACCCATCCCCACCCCTCCCCTTGAAGGGGAGGGATCCGCGGGGAGATAGAACCGTATCGCCCACCTCAGCCCGGGGCGCCCCTTGAAAGGGAGGGCGCTACAGGGAAAGCGCATGGCTCTTGTCTACACTCCCGGCCCTCCGGCTTCAAGAGTAATCCTGTTCCTCCCCCTTACAAGGGGGAGGTCAGGAGGGGGATGGGGTTATGGTCACACTCCGCCTTCCGGTTCGGCAGGGGGATGGGGTTATGGTCTCACTTTACCTTCCGGTTCAGGAAATAGCCCTCG
>JAKJCD010000247.1 GCA_022706625.1 Bacillota bacterium
GTATTTAATGGGCACTTATACGAACCTTTAGTACTGTCATGCTCTCTTGCCAACACCTCAAATGCTGCTCTATAAAAGACATGCATTTTCGATGGAACTTCGGCAAATTGTTCAAACGTCAAGAGCATAATTGTCAACAATAGTGGATTTTCTGTAAATGACGGATGCGTACGAATAAGATTCTTGCTGTCCATCCAGCAATTTTTCTAATTGCGGAAAGGTTCTCTTGAAGAAGCTGTACTTGAAAATCTTTATTATCAATATTCTGTGTCATATGATTCCTCCTTACAAATATACAATATCAAATATTTGTGTTGTTGTCAAATATTCGATACTTGAAATTAAAGAATTGTTTTAGTCAATTTGAATTGACATTAAAAAAGCCCACGGGAGCGAAGAAGATACCGCATCCGTAGACCTTTAACCACTAGTAAAAGTAATTATTCATGTTTTAAACTCTAAGACTAGTTAATAACAATTTGAGCCGTAAAACCTACCGAAATGCAAAAACATCTAAATTGACCACAACAAGCCCATGTTACCTAAATCGCTCTGTCACGTTCAAAATCATGCCTTTGGACTTGTTCCCACAAAGTGAAAAAATCTTGTTTTCAATCAATTGGCTTCACATCCATATGTGCTAAAAGCCTTGATATATAAGGGCTTTCAGTACATTCACTCTTTTACCCTTGACATCAAGACTATCGTCTCCACATGGCTCGAGAGGACTTTTATAATGTCAACTCAACCCACTTTCGTTTAGGTAACATATTATAATAACTTCGACCGAGTTTCACCCTTATTTTTTCTATATTATAGAATAAATAACGCAAGTTCCTTAGACATATTGTTGACAGCCTAAAGGTTGTGGGGATAGATGAAATATTAAGTAATCATTTTATTAAAAGCTACGTTTAGTGCGTATAATCTATGATAGTTACACTATCGCCTAGTTTTTTAATAATTGCTTCTTTCATTTCCTTAGCGTGTGGACAGGCAAAACCAATGGGATTCCCTTTC
>JAKJCD010000248.1:0-294 GCA_022706625.1 Bacillota bacterium
CAGAGGCGAGAAAGAAATAGCAGCAGGAACTGGTTATGCACTCGACGATGTGCTGAGAGAAACCGACCTTTATCTTGAGGCTGCAAAACTTTGAGAATACTATTCACGCCTACAGGCCGCCGCCAATTTCTTGATGCCATTGCGTATATACACCGAGACAGGCCTTCTGCTGCACTATCTTTTCGTCAAAAAGCAGAGAAAGCTCTATCCCGGCTCAAGAAGTATCCCGAGTCGGGAAGGCCGCTTCCAGAGTTTCCTGAACTTCCTTTTCGTGAAGTCGTTGTAAAGCCCTAT
>JAKJCD010000248.1:376-1010 GCA_022706625.1 Bacillota bacterium
GGTGGCAGTATGGCATGGTGCTCAGCTGCCAGATGAGCCAGAAAATTAATGGGTAACAAAGCGCTCAAGCCGGAGCCGCGCCAGGGGCGCGGCTCCGGCTTAGCTTTTCGTTGATCCTTTCAATTGGAAAGAAACACATTACCGGACATAACGATATTGCAACATTGTAGGTGTAAACCAGCTCTTTTGCTGGTTCAGAAATATTTTAAAATTATTCATGGCTTTTTATCTATCTCCTCCTGCTTGTTTCTCCATTCTTTCGTTTTATGCTACATTGCAATCGATAATCGTTGATATAGATTCATGCTCCATGGTCAACCATTGTATATGGCGTCTATTTAAATCAAATGTTTATCATGATGAGGCTCGCGGGATAATCTCACAGTGATCCGAAAAGCCGGCAGGGGGAACACCCAAAGCCTGCAGCAGACGAGCCCAGTAATTAACTTGTGCGGCAGTGCTGGCCAGGATCACCATTTCCCTTTCGGTAAAATTTGCCTTTAGTTTAGTGACAAATTCCTGCGGGAACAAAAGAGGTGATTGGGAAATTAAAACAGCATATTCCATGGCAATAATCTCACGGACAGAGAATGTACTCACCTCTGTAATGGTGATTCTTCCTTGTAATGCTGAA
>JAKJCD010000249.1:0-317 GCA_022706625.1 Bacillota bacterium
AATATGGTGGGAGAAGCTTTTGCTGAGTTGAAAAAGTATATTTAAAACCAGACTGACGTATATGGAAAAACTGATCATTACCGCCGCCATTTGTGGCGCCGAGGTCCTTAAGGAACATAACCCTGCGGTACCTTATACCGTAGAGGAATGTGTGCGTGAAGCCCGTTCTTCATACGATGCCGGGGCAAGTATCATACACCTTCATGTCCGTTACGATGACGGGACCCCGACCCAGGACAAGGAACGTTTCCGTGTTATCATGGATGCCATAACCGCGGCGTGTCCGGGTATCATTATTCAGCCTTCCACCGGCGGGG
>JAKJCD010000249.1:394-1005 GCA_022706625.1 Bacillota bacterium
GAATTAAATCCGGAAATGGCTACTTTGGATTGCGGGACACTCAACTTTGGAGGGGACGAGATATTCGAGAACACGGAAAATACGATCATATATTTTGGACAACGCATGATAGAACGCGGGATAAAACCCGAATTGGAAGTCTTTGACAAGAGCATGATAGAAATGGCTTTGCGCCTGCATAGGAAAGGACATATTCTCAAGCCTATGCATTTTGATTTTGTCATGGGCGTGAACGGAGGGATAGGAGGTAGTCTGAGGGACTTTGTATTCCTGCGTGGCAGCATTCCCCACGATGCCACTTATACGGTGGCCGGGGTGGGACGCTACGAAATGCCCCTTGCCGTTGCCGCCATCATTGACGGGGGACACGTCAGGGTAGGTTTTGAGGACAACGTATATTTGTCAAGAGGTGTGCTGGCCCGTTCAAACGGGGAACTGGTGGAAAAAGTGGTCCGGATGGCAAAGGAACTGGGCCGTGACATTGCTACACCGGATGAAGCACGTCAGATCCTGAGTCTTCCCAAAAGAAAACAATAATTAAATTCAAATCTTACTTTAGTAACATCGATCGCACATGAAAAAAGGTAACAAGTATGGTCTCCACCGGGTAT
>JAKJCD010000024.1 GCA_022706625.1 Bacillota bacterium
GCACTTAAACCCACCGGTCCGCGGCGTGTTTGCTGAATTCCTTACGCAAATCAAGCTCATCAATCCGGATGTGGACGAGGCACTCCAAAAAATGAAGTCCCGGATCGAAAACGAGGTGTTCCGGGAATGGTGCGACGCCATTGCCGCCTGCCGGTATGACCGCAGCCTCAAGACCACCCTGACGCCCATCGTTTCAAAGCTCAGTGACATGCGAATCGTCAATGCGGAGTTAGAATACATGGTCTTTGAGCCAAGGAAGGAATTTATTATCATGGTTATCCTCGTGATTGGCAACATTCCCATTATGTATTTCCTCAACAGGAGCTGGTATGACACCCTGATGCATACCATAATAGGGCAACTTATCCTGGCGGTCTGTGCGGCGGCTATCTTCATCAGCACCGCTTTCGTGATCCGGCTGACCAAGCCCATCGAGTACAGGAGGTAGCCGATATGACAACATTATTACTCTTTGCGGCTCTGTTTGCCACAGGGCTGTTTTTTATTCTGGCGGATGCGCTGAAGCTACCCACCATGGGAACGGCCAAGGCTATGTTAAGTTATGCCAAGCGCAAGAAGAAGTCTGCCAACACCACCGAGGTTTGGCTCATGTCCCTTGCGGTCAGGCTCTCCGGCCACCTCCCCATGGATGAGTACAAAAAAAGTCGTATGGGAAATGTCCTTAAGGCCGCTGGCATCAGCATGACCCCGGAAGTTTATGCGGCATATGCCATCGTCAAGGCAGGAGCCATCCTCCTTGGCGTCATCCCCTGCTTGCTCCTGCTTCCTCTGCTGGCTCCGATAGTGTTTTTCCTGGCATTGCTGGTTTACTTTAAAGAAACAGGCCGGGCGGACGGGCAACTGCGGGAAAAACGGGAGCAGATTGAAAATGAGTTGCCCCGCTTCGTTGCAACCGTGGAACAGACCCTCAAAAGCAACCGCGATGTGCTGGCGATGCTGGAAACCTACAAGAAAAACGCGGGGGCGGACTTTGCCCGTGAACTGGACATTGTGACGGCGGATATGCGGTCCTCTTCCTATGAGGCAGCCCTCACCCGGTTCGAGGCAAGGCTCAATTCTCCCATGCTCTCCGATGTGGTCAGGGGCTTGATCGGTGTCCTTCGCGGGGATGACAGCACAGTGTATTTTCAGATGCTGGCTCATGACTTTAAAGCATTGGAACTGCAGCGGCTTAAGAGCCGGGCGCAGAAGATACCGCCCAAAATCCGAATCTTCTCATTTGTTATGCTAATGTGTTTTCTTTTTACCTATCTGACCATTATCGCCTATGAAATCATAAAGTCCTTGGGCCAAATGTTTTAATGAAGGGAGGTTGCGACATGACAAAAAAAGAAATCGAAAAAATGATCCGTAATAAGCTGGAAGCCAACTACAACGCCTATATCCGGCAGCTTCAGACCCTGCCCGCCGACAGTCTCATCGAGCAGGCCGTTCAAATTGCCGCCACTAAGCTGATATTCAAGGAGCTGTGTGAAGGAAGCTACAGCACCGAGCAAATGGAATACCTGCTCCGCTTCCAGAACCCGCTGGAGGTTGTTCGGGATCACTGGCTGTTGGAACATAATGTTCCTTTGGACGGGGATAACATAGAACATATTCTCTGGACGCTTTCCGACAAACAGGCCGCCGAGCCGGATTATGAGATAGATGAAGCCTTCCTGCTTCCCGAGCAGGGGGTGCGGATGTGCTGAGGCTGCTAAAAAACAGAGGTGGTGAGGGATACATTGATGTGGTGGTATTGGTGCTTTGCGCCATGCTGGTCATCGCCCTTGCCGTCAGGGTGCTTCCCGTCTATGTTGCAAAAAACCAACTGGACAGCTTTGCAACAGAGCTGTGCCGGGAGGCGGAGATCACCGGGCGCATCGGCTCCGAAACCAACCTGCGGGCGCAGGTGCTGCGGGAGAAAACGGGGCTTGACCCCCTCATTTCCTGGTCGAGGACCGGAAACATACAGCTCAATCAGGAATTCACTCTGACCCTCACCCTGCAGACCGATATCGGATTATTCGGCGGCTTCGGCTCGTTTCCTGTTACGTTGACGGCAAAGGCCAGCGGAAAGAGTGAGGTATATTGGAAATGAAAAAGATCAATGGTATAATAAGGAATAAAAGGGGAGCCTCCTTTCCGCTTACTGTGGCAATAGCCCTTGTGCTTTTAATGCTCCTGTGCTGTATTACGGAGTATATGTGGCTGAATATCATCGCACAGGGTGTTCGGGACGCAGTGCAGTCCGCTATTATTTCGACAGTCACCGACAACTACAGTGAAGTTTATCACGGAGTGCGGGAAGGTTATGCCGCAGGCTACCAGCCCTTTGGCGGCTCATGGGAGCAAAGTGTCAGCTATGGCGATATCTACGCACAGCTGGATAGAACTCTGGGACTGGAAAGAAACGGCGGGTACCATGTGAAATACGCAGGTGAAGCCGTGGAGTTTAAGCTCTATGATTTATGGGTTAATGTCCGGAATGCGCCTTTGGCGCCCTCCGATCCGGCAAATGCGCAAAGGTTTATTGCCGATGCGACCATCCGGCTGGAGGTCCCGGTATCCTTTGCGGGTAAAATACTGCCACCCATGCGGATAAATCTCAAGCTGCAGGCAAGATATATGTCTGTATTTTAACTATTGTACAAATTCAGTAGACTTCTGAAAAATTCTGTGGTAGGGTGTGGAACTATAAAGAGGTAAAAAAACTGAAAAGGAGGCAAATTCTATGATGAATATGAAGGATAAAACCAAAAGAAGTCTTCTCATCGCCGGGCTTTGCGTCATCTGCGTGGGGCTGATTTTTGCAATCTCCTCCCGCTTTCAGACAGAAATACCGACAGGCGACGAATCCACTCCGGCAACCTTGGCTGAAACCGAGGTCACTCCGGATATCAATAATATAGAAGAAACAGCAGAAATAATAAAGGACAAAGAGCTGGTGATTCAGCTCGATGAGTCTATCCCGGCTCTTGCGGATAAGCCCTCGGATCAAACCGACCAACCGGTGCAGAACCTGCAGCCGGATATCACCAAGCCGCCGGAGCCGTCCGAAAGCCAAAAGACCGATTCGAGCAAAAACCCTGACGGCGAAAAGGTTGACAAGGTCCAGACCGTTGACCATGGCAGCGTACAGAAGCCGGATAACCCGCCCCCAAAAAGCAATGAACTCCAGGGTGGCGAGAGAAAAGACGGCAAGGTCTATCTCCCCGGCTTCGGATGGGTGACCGAAACAGGCGGTTCCGGCACTATGGTAGATGGTGAAGGTGACATTAATAAACAGGTTGGACAGATGGATTAGCCTTTAAAACCAAATTTATAACTCCAGCAAAAAACACAGCAGAAATGCTGTGTTTTTTGCTGTCAAGGAGGTAGGTCTTAATGAAACGAAATTTAAGCAGTTTTTTTGTTCTGCTCTTGCTGCTGACTGTCCTTGTTCCGCTCACTGCCTATGCTGAAGGCGAAGGAAACATTGACCATGGCGGCGGCGGGATGGGCAGCGGAACAGATGAAAACTTCTGGAACACCGGTGATGAAGGTGTGCGGATTACAGTCATCAGAGTAAGTGATCACGCGGTGGTCACCACTCCTATTGATTTTACCAACAAGCATCCTGACAACATACAAGCTCATTTTGGGAAAGTCAGTAAAATATCCTACAGAGCCGGCACCTCTTTAACACCCAACGGTCAGCAATATAGTTATATCAATCCAGCACAAACGATCCCAAGAATTATAGCTTCCGGTAGTGGAAACGCAAATATTGAAGAAATAAAGAGCTATTTTTGTTCAGAATATACTCTCATGCGTATCGCGGATATTACCGGCTTTAATTATGACACCCTCATCAACGGGAACTATAAAATCCTACTGGAGCCAATGGCCTACATGACGTTCCAGGGTGTGAGGATCGCGGTGACCGCAACGGAAGCCGCCCTCTATGACCAGCAGATCAGCGGCGGACTTCGCAGCAAGATGGTTTCTCTTTCGCATAAGAACCTGCCACTGGCAATGTTCCTGGAAACCGCTGATCTCGGTTATCCGGCATGGTCAGGTTCCCGGACAAACCCTGCATCAAACGCAGACATCACCTCCTCTCTTGGACTTGGCATCATCCGTTTCAGCGAAGCGGAGCCGCCGCAGGTAGATAGTTATGACTACACCTACCGGGTAAACACCCAGGTCATCACCTCGGTCACGGTCAGCGGAGGTCAATCGGACCCCGATAATCCTGTATCGGTACGCTTTACCGTCGGTGGTACAACCTATACAGTGAATAATGTATACTACCCCAGCGGTGACAGCCAGCTTGTGTGGGTTCGCTGGACAACACCCGCCACGCCACAGACCATGACCATAAATGTGAACGTTACAGGAGGTGGAAGGGCAAGCCAAAGTACTATCACCGCAAATATCGTGAATCTGTCAGGCAATGATCCTCCCAATCCTGTGGCTGATGACCGCAATGACCGCTATACCCGGCCAAGTGTGCCCTCCAACACCGAGAAAACCTCTGCGTCATGGGGAGTCTGGCGGCCGTGGTGGAGATCTTATTGGGTATGGCACAGCGACTGGCAATGGCATAGTAATTGGGTGTGGCATAGAACAGACACAGCGGGCGGCTATTGGGTAGATGAAGGCCGATGGGTAGATGAAGGCCGATGGGTAGATGAAGGTGAATGGGTAGATGAAGGTTGGTGGAACTTTGATTATGATACCTATCGGGCGGATTTATCGGCATCCATGAGTATCAAACCGGATGATAAGGTTCCGACCGCAGCAGGCAAGATAATGAAAAGCGGATACGGGATCAACCAGACCGTTACCACAAATGTCAGCACCAACCAGTCCTCGGCGGTAACCGCTGCGCAGACTGCCGTAACCTATTTTCCTGAATTCCGATACCAATCATACTGGCGACTGTTGGACAGAATCTACGGCGGTTACAGTTCCCAATTTGAGTTCGCTAATAACAGGTATTCAACCTATAACAGACGCACCCACTTCACGCCTATATGGATGGCCGATGGAAGCTACACACCGTATACCTGGCTCATTGACTGCTGGACGCCGCAGGGAATGCTCAGTATGAACCTTACCGACTCGGTGATCATCAGCGGGAATCTTTGGTCGGACTGGCATGTCGCTCCGGTCAAGCCTTAAAAACATCATCGGAAAAGAAATGACCGCAAGGCTGAAAACAGCTTTACGGTCTATTTTATTCTAATCAATAAAAATGAAAGGTGGAAAAGAACCATGATAAAAATAAAGAAGCTCCTGGTTATCCTTTGCGCCATCCTTATCCTGACAGGCGTGTTCGCTATGACAGCTTATGCCGCACCGACCGGCGACGTAGCCGGAGCCATCGAGGGCACATGGAACACGGCATCAGTGCAAATTAAAACGGTAGTTAACAAGGTTGTGTGGCGGTATTCTTCTTTGCAAAACTCGGAATGGCATACTTCGACTATAGAAAGCATGGGCAGTTTGAATGGGCGGCGCCAGCAATATTATTTGCGTGCCTTGTGTTCATGCTTACGGCGCCCCTCTATATCTGGCAAATTCTCGGAATGTAGGAGGAAATGGATATGAATTTCTTTGAACAGGAATTAAAAAAGCTGACCGGATATATTACTGACCTGACCGATAAAAAGTATGTCGGTCGAGCCTGTTTCGGCAAACTCACCGAAAACCTTCGTGTCAGAATGGAGCTTATCACTCAAGGGTGGGCAGATCACTACACAGCGGTCAAAGCAACCATCATCAACAGAAACGACGGTCCGGTGGACGTTCTCACACTGCGATTTTCCGACCTGCTCGGTAAAAAGACAGTCAACAATCCGAACTTCTCAAACGGAATCTATCCCTACATTTGGAACAGCGGAGACAGCATCGAATGGTATGTCTACCATCCAAGCAAGGCGGATTATAAGCAGATTTCCGAGGCTCTGAATGATTACCTTGACATGTTCCGCTGTCCGGCGCTTGAGATGGAGCAGACCGAAACCACCATGGGCGGTCAGAGGATGTAAATTAAAATAAAGGATAAGAACGAGTATGAAGCCTGTGTAAAGGCAGGTCTTTTTCTTTTTCGGGAAAGGAGTGATGCATCGGATGTTTATTTGGGATTTTGCCGTTGACATTGTCCTTGGCCAGATCATGGACTGGATATATGCGCAGATCGTCCGCTTCCTTGGTGAATTTTTCGCCATGATGGGAAATATGGGCGCCGAACTGTTTGAAATGAGCTGGGTACAGGCTATGGTTCTGTTCTTTTCCTACCTTGCGTGGGCGCTGTATGGAACAGGGCTGGTGGTCTCGGCTTTCGAGTGCAGCATTGAATACCAGGCTGGTCGTGGCAGTATGAAAGACACAGCCCTTAACGCCATCAAAGGATTTATGGCAGTAGGGCTGTTTTCTATTGTTCCGGTGGAACTCTACAAGCTGGCAATAACGCTGCAGGCCAGCTTCACATCAGGCATCACCGGGATTACAGGCAGCGGGATCAGCACCATGACGGTTGTTGCACTCACCAATGTGGGCAGCATCGGGCTTAACCCCATTATGGGGATATTTTGTGTTATCCTCATGGGTTACGCCGTCATTAAGGTCTTTTTTGCCAACCTGAAACGGGGCGGTATCCTGCTGATCCAAATCGCTGTGGGGAGCCTTTATATGTTCAGTGTTCCCCGCGGATACATTGACGGTTTTGTAAGCTGGTGCAAGCAGGTGGTAGGCATATGCCTCACCGCCTTTTTGCAGTCCACTATCCTCATTGCGGGGCTTATGGTTTTTAACAGCAACATGCTTTTAGGGCTCGGTCTAATGCTGGCAGCCTCGGAAGTCCCAAGGGTCGCCGGTCAATTTGGACTGGATACCTCCACCAGAGGTAACCTCATGAGTACTATGTACGCTGCTCAGACAGCGGTCAACATGACAAGAACAATCGTAAAGGCGGTGGCAAAATGAAAGACATGAAGCTGGTCTATATCGCTTCGCCATATGCCGGGGATATCGAATATAACACCCGGAAAGCCATAGAATATTGCCGTTATGCTGTAGGCCACGGTGTTATTCCGTTGGCGCCCCACTTGCTGTTCCCAAGGTTCTTATCAGAATTAAATCCCGAGGAACGGGAGATGGGAATCAGTATGGGGCTGGCACTCATCGCCAAATGCTCTGAGCTGTGGGTGTTTGGCAATAAAATTACCACGGGTATGCACCGTGAGATTTTACAGGCCGACAGGCTTGGTATAGCGGTGAAATACCTCGGTGAGCTTGAAATGACAGATTATCCCAAACCCATACAGCAGGAACCGGAGGAAACGCCCTCCTTCGGTACACATATGGGTATGAGCATAAAACCATGAACGCGCGGCTCACTCTGGGCAGCCTGTTTGACGGGATCGGCGGTTTTCCGCTGGCGGGCGTCCGGCAGGGCATTGTGCCTGTGTGGGCCAGTGAAATCGAAGCTTTTCCCATTGAGGTAACAAAGCTGCGCTTTCCAAAGATGCTGCATGTTGGCGATATTACCAAGTTAAAAGGCGCCAGGCTGCCGCCAGTGGATATTATCAGCGGAGGCAGTCCGTGCCAGGACCTCTCTGTAGCCGGGAAAAGAGCCGGGCTTCAAGGAGAACGCTCCGGCTTGTTCATGGATCAAATTCGCATCATTAAGGAGATGAGAGATGAAGAAATACGAAACGGAAGGGCAATTGACGCTGTTCGACCTCGATACATGGTCTGGGAAAATGTCCCCGGAGCTTTTAGCTCCGCAAACGGTGAGGATTTCCGGGCGGTGCTTGAAGAAACCTGTCGAATTGCAGACAGCTCCGTTTCTGTACCTCGACCTCCGAGAGGGGTATGGCTGTCTGCTGGGGCCATATTGGGACCGGAATTCTCACTTGCTTGGAGAGTATTGGACGCTCAATACTGGGGCCTCGCCCAAAGACGCAAAAGAATCTTCCTTGTCGCAGATTTTACAGGACACACCGCATCCGAAATACTATTTAAGCAAGACAGCTTGTTTGGGGATACTGCGTCGGGCCAAGAAACGAGACAAGGAGCTGCCCCCTGTACTCAAGAAAGCGTTGGAGATACAGGCGGGAATCCGAACTGTGGCGGGGGAACAGACAAGCAATGCTTAACCTCCTGGGATGTTCAAAGCCGCCGTATTTATGAAAGTAATGGAGTATGGCCTGCCCTATATAGTGGCGGCGGCGGAGGGCACGGCTATGTATCAATAGAAAAAAACAATCCAATCACCATCCCAATCAATACGCAAATCGCAACGCGGCACAAGCGATTGGGAGAAGGAACCGGGCTGGGCGTCGGGGAAAACGGCGACCCGGCTTTTACTTTGCAGGCGGCACATTCACATGCTGTTTTTTATGCGGAATCGGACGAATCCGAATACATTGCTTTTTCTTGTAACCAGCGGGATGAGGTGCGTGACCTAAAGGATGTATCCGGAGCATTGCAGGCCCAGCCGGGTATGAAGCAGCAGACCTTTATTGCCGATGTGAGAAAGGCCCCGGAACAGCACACTTCCCTCACATCAGGCGGCGGTCAGGCCGGACAGGGATACCCTTGCATACTGACCGCTGGGTTTTCAGCCGGAGCCGCCCCTACAGCCGGAGGCATCGGCTACCAGGAGGAATGTGCCCCTACCCTCAAGGCTTCGGAGAGCGGTACAAATATGGTACCAAGTGTCCTATGCCTTAACGATCAGGGCGGAAATCGCATGGATGTAACGGTAGAACTTGCGGCTACCTTACGAGCACAAATGTCGGGGCACCCGCCCCTTGTGCTGGACAGCCAGCAGGACGATACTGAAATCTGCGAAAACCAGTGTCCCACCATCACCGCTGTGGCGGATACCAGCGGGAATAACCAACCGATATTGTTTGAAAACCACGGCATTGATTCTCGCTATACCGGCCCCCATGAAGTGGCGCCCACCATGTCGGCGCGATATGGCACAGGCGGCAACAATGTACCGCTGATCGCCTCCTCCAAAGCATTTAGTCTGGACGGTGCGGAAAGCAACAGCATGAAATCAGACAACCCTCATTCAGGGTGCCGTGAAACGGAGATTTCCAGAACCATAGATACTACAAATCCATGCCCGAGCAAGAATCAAGGAGGCATAGCCATTGTACAAGAAAGCTATTGTATTGCCGGCAATATCATTGACCGCCAGGATCATAACGGCGGCAACGGCATGGGATTTCAGCGGAACATCAGCTATACCTTAAACACAGCCGATCGGCATTGCGTTTTTTCACAGCAGCGCTGCGATGAGTATTTGCCCAATGAAGTGGTCAGCACACAGAGTGCCCGACAGCACAAAGATGCTACCGACCTTGTCTGTGAACCGGAAATTGCCGGTTTGGACTGCCGCAACGGAGAAGAAAACGGTGATATGTGCGGCACTCTCCAATCCCATCCTTCCGGAGGATATTCCCTGAACACTCTGCATCCTGTGCGGATCGGCAAGCTGGTACGCCGCTTGACCCCACTGGAGTGTGAGCGGCTTATGGGCTTCCCCGACCTGTGGACAGACATACCGGGCGGCTCAGACAGCGCTCGGTACAAAGCGCTGGGCAATAGCGTTGCAATCCCATGCGTGGAGTTTGTACTCCGTGGGATCGCTTATTTTTTGCGAAAATACTACGAAGAACAGGAGTGATTGTGTGTATATTTACCCCGACAATTTAAAGTCCAAGGCTGTGCTGTGGCTGTGGCAGCTCCGGGACATCGGCATCATTGGAGTCGGTTGCCTTATTTCTGTTTTTGCGCTGGCACAGCTCGGGTTTATGCTCCCTATTGTGGCAACGGCTCTTTATGCCTTCCTCACCATTCGGTTTGAGGATACCAGCATCCTTGATTTTATCCGATATTCCGGCGCCTTTTTTCTTACCCGGCAGCAGCTCTACGAATGGAGCCTGCAGCCGGAAGGATTCTGGAGGCCGGAGGGAAAGCAGGTGAAAAAATGAGCAGAAAAGAAAAGAAGAAACAAAAACAGAAGCTGTCTACACGGCAGCTCATTAACGCCAAAGGCATCACGGATTACTGCCTTTCAACCTATGGCCACGGTGACCTGGTGTATTTTATCATCAAGCCCACAAACATATCCGTGCTGTCGGAAGCCAGTATCTCAGCTCGGATCTACGCCTTGATGACTGTATTAAAAGGCATGGCGGAGATTGAAATGTGCTGTCTGAATTCCCGCGAGAACTTCGAGGATAACAAGCGATTTTTAAGAAACCGCATCGAACAGGAGAACAATCCGGCCGTCCACAAGCTGCTGGAGGCAGATCTAACCTTCCTTGACCGCATCCAGGTACAGATGGCTACCGCCAGGGAATTTCTCATCATCATCCGGCTGCGAAATGAAAAGGAAAGCGAAGTGTTCTCCTACCTAAACCGGATCGAAAAAACACTCCGGGAGCAGGGTTTTTCTGTTAAGCGGGCAGGCAAGGATGATATCAAGCGGCTGCTGGCAGTCTATTTTGAACAGAATGTCACCACCGAGAAATTTGAGGATTTTGATGGAGAGCGCTGGATTATCCTGGGGGATTGAAAGGAATCTCCTCTTTGTTTGCTTTGCCATATAAACTTCTTAGCATTCTTCTATTTGTCGTGTTCCAGGTTAAAGTTGTTTACTCAATGGGAGATTACCTTCCCCGCCAAGGGGAAGGTAATCCAAACCTATGGAAAGGTTCATGATGAATCGGGAACGCGAAACCCTCATTGTGATGGTAAAAAAAGAAGAAAGTATTGACAACAATAGTTGATTTATATATCATATATACACCAGTGAATTTAATATATGTAAAATAGGAGCATGTTATGACTGCACAGGATGTTGCGGCCAAGGTCAAAAGTGAGTTCTCAAAGGTCTATACTCACTTTCAGGAGTTCCAACAAAATCCTGACCATAGAAAATATTGGGATAAGTGCATTGAGGCTGTCATGGACCGAGAATTGCTTTCTCATATTATTTTTTGTAATGATCTTTTTTCGATACCGCCAGTGAAAACTTTTCTTATGTATTATCAGGACGATTTTATTCTCATTACAGGGAAAAACAATGCTGAGCTTGATGTGTTTGTTAAAAAAAGTATCGGAGCTTTTTGGGGTATGGTATTTAAGTTTGCATTGGGTTATCAGGAGCAGAAAAGTGTCTCTGTTTCGATGTATGATTATTTCATTGTTAAAACAGCGAGCTGTTTCAGTAATCCTAAAACCAAAATCAAGCTGGAGGGGTAAGGATGACAATTATCTCAACTGCGGCTGTAAAAAAGTGCTTGACCTGTGAATATTGGGGCGGAGATTCGGGTTGTACCAGGTGGATTAAATGGAGCATCTTAAAATAAATAAAAAGACATTGAGGAATAAGGTTATGGAAGATCGTTATTTCGAATACATAAACAAAATACTGGCATTCTATGAAAATAGGCGGAGTGCCGGTTTTGAAAACGGTATTTTCAAGGAAGGCAACTCTGAGGAAATGGTATTGCACCGACTCGAGAGGGCGGTTAAAGATGAGGCTGATGGGACCTTGCGTCATTCACGTTACGCAATTTGGGCGCACGATCTGATTAACATTCTTGACGCCGCAAAAGATGCAGTAAGGCGCTATGAAAAGCCTGATGCACTCCGGCAGTTAGAATGTGCCCTAAATGCGATAAAGGCATACAAAGATATCCTGACCATATTTGATGGAGAGCATTATGATGTGAGTGACATTTTCGGCGGATATGCTGCTCACCTGCTCAATACTGATGACCAGCATTCCGTTATCATCG
Organism: Bacillota bacterium; assembly: GCA_022706625.1. Classification (GTDB taxonomy): domain Bacteria; phylum Bacillota; class Clostridia; order Peptostreptococcales; family Anaerovoracaceae; genus UBA1426. The sequence goes on from JAKJCD010000024.1 coordinate 11,817, forward strand.
AAAAAGATGAAATAATCAAACGGCTGAAAGAGTACAGCAGGGTATCCGGGGCTGATTTACCAAGAGATATTGACTTTTCTGTTAAGAATCAAGTTTTGAAAGTATTCATAAAGAATGCCGCTCAGGATATGCAAAACGACAGTGCCGCCTTCGAAGGCTGGCTTCTCATATTGAAATATTGGCTGCCTAATGAGATAGCGTATGTAGAGCTTGATTTTGAGGAACGAGAGGATTTGATGTATAAATACGGTTGTCCCGAGGCTTGCCACTACAACCGCTTTCTATATAGGCTTTACAGCATGTCGAGGATCTTCCCGACATGGTTTTTTATAAATGAGAGCAAAAGGGATATTATCTTTGACTTTATACAATGGATCAAATCAAACGCCTTTGTGCTTAATCACTCCCTGCGGGAAAGAGAAGATGTTATTGAAACAACAAAAATGGAGCGGCAAATTGAGTCCTGGTTTGTATTCCACGAAGGTAAAGAGCTGCTTTCCAAGCGCTGGAATATAGATGAGAATAAGCTATTCAATCAACTGCCGACAGGAGTGTTTATTAAGAAAATCGCAAGAGAAAACGCTGTGTTTTCTCGCGGTGCAAGCGCTATTGACATGTGGGGCATAGACAAGGACGGGCAGACGCTTCATTTGATTGAACTGAAATGCGGTGACAATAAGGGGCTTGGAGTAATTGGCGAAACGCTGTTTTACGCTTCACTCATTTACGACACCTGCATTGCGAAGGAGCCGCTCTTTTCATTTGGGAAATATGGAACGGCACCAGATACGAGCGATACGATAGCAATCAGAAATGACGGTAAAAAATTCAATCATTTGATAGCCCATATTCTCGCAGAGAAATATCATCCCTTGTTTACTGAGGTTGTGGAAGGCTTTATTCGCGACGGTTTAGCGAATTTAAATATAGGCTTTGACAGGGAAACCTACAGCTATTCAAAGAAGGAATTTGTAGATGCAAATAATAATTTATAGAGGGACCAAAGAGATTGGCGGTACTCTTGTCGAGCTTAAGACTGGCGGCAGCAGGATATTAATCGACGCTGGCTATCCGCTATTTTTGAATAATAAGCCTATAGAAGATGAGATTTCCCTATATCCATATGATAAGCTCTTGGAGGTTGGCGTGCTACCCAATATTAAGGGTCTTTATGGGTGGGACTTACCGGGGTTTGATGCAGTAATAATCTCTCATGCCCATATCGACCATTACGGATTGCTGCACTATATCCATCCTACAATCCCAGTATACTTATCAAAAGGCACACGGAAAATCATTGATATATCGGCACTTTTCATGCTGTCTGCTCAACCTCCCACAGGGACTTGTGAATTTACCATGTATAAGCCGTTTCAAATTGGTGTTTTTAGAATCATGCCTTTCTTGATGGATCACTCAGCCTTTGACGCGGCGGCATTTGAAATATCGGATAATGAAAAAACAATCATTTATACAGGCGACTTTCGAGGTCATGGACGGAAAGCCGTCTGCCTTGACCGATTCATTGACAAAGCCAAGAAAGGTGCAGACGCACTTTTGACTGAAGGAACAATGTTCGGACGGCAGGATGATGAAGTTATGACCGAGCAGGAGCTTGAGGATCGGCTTGTCAAAAAAATCAAGGATTTCAAAGGTCCAGTATTATTTCAGTCCTCAAGCCAGAATATAGACCGCCTTGTCAGCTTTTACCGGACGGCATCGCGGCTTGACAGGGTATTTGTTGTTGATGTATACACTGCTAACGTTCTGTACGAGCTCAGGCAGCTTGGCAATAACCATCTGCCCTATCCTTCCAGGGAGTATCCGAATATCAAGGTATTCTACCCCTATCGGCTTACACAAAAGATTTTTAATAAAATCGGCGAGGAATACGCCAAGCGTTTTTCGCCTTTTTACCTTCCAAAAGATAAGCTGAAAAAGGAACAGAATAATATTGTTATGGCTGTTCGTCCTTCAATGAGAATGGATATTGAAATTACCGGTCTTAAAAATGGACTATTTGTGTATTCACTATGGAGAGGATACTGTGATAGCGAATATCAAAAGGAATTTGAGAATTATTTGGATAGATCAGGCTTTACGGCAGATGTGTTGCATACCAGCGGTCACGCCACTGTTACGGATATTCGCAGGGTAATAACAGTGCTGGAACCGAAGCAGGTAATACCTATCCATACAATGGTACCGGATTCGTTTATTGGTCTTTCGGAAAATGTTGCTCTAAAAGAGGATGGTAAAGCATTTAACATATAAGATTACGGGGTGAAAATGTTGACAAAGCATATTGTTGAAAAAATCGATTATGCCATCAAGTACGCATGGATGCACCAAATTGCAGACGATTATAATGAGTGTTCAATACTCAAGGAGGATTCTCTAAAAAATTCCTTCTACCATCATTTGCGAAATGCCCTGGATTCGCTATTCAGAGAAAACGGCATCAGAATTTATACGGAGTTTAATGAAAAAGGCTTAAAATCAAAGGGCTTAAGAGCTGACATAGCAATTGTTTCATTGGGACAGCCAAAAAGCGATAACTATTACTTGGGTGAGCGGATCGGCGATGTGCTGGCCATAATTGAATTAAAGTTCAAGGGAGACGGAAGCTCCGGAACCTCCGCAATTTATCAAGATGTAGACAAGGTCAAAAATTACATAAAGAATTTCTCATTTCCTGAATGTCAATATTATTTAGGCATCATCCATGAATATAGCTATTCCTTTTCCGAACTGCGCTGGCTCGATAAAAGGCAGTCAAATAATTGGGGCAAAGGCCGGCTAACAGAGCTTAATGCCTGCTATTATGAAGAACATGGCGAAAATGATATCGGCTTTTCCGTCTGCTCTTATAACGAATTTAATCCTGAGCTTAACTGCTGCAATTTGAGCAATATCCGATTTGTAAGCATGGAATAGTTGATATGCGTTACTTTCACAAGCAAGGTTAGGAGGTTGATTAGGAATTGATAGATATTGAAAAATCACTTCAATGCCTCTTTGAAGAAGGCAGGGTATTTGTTTCTGAAGCTGACTTTCAATTTGCATACGCATGGAAAATCAAAGAGCTTTACCCCGGCGCCAACATCCGGCTTGAGTACATACCATGGCTACACGATAAAAATATGCATATAGACATTGCTGTTTTTATCAATGGTCAGTTGGTGCCGATTGAGCTGAAATATAAAACAAAGGAATTTACAGGTATAGTTTGCAACGACAACATCACCCTTAAAAATCAAGGCGCCCAGGATGTTGGCCGTTACGATTTTTTATATGATGTTCAACGTATGGAAGGGATCACAAAAAGCGGATTATATCCGATAGAAAAGGCATATGCCGTATTGCTTACCAATGATTCCGGCTATTGGATCAAATCAAACAAAAGCGGAACAAACAGTCGACCGGTTGATGATGAATTCCGTATCCACGAGGATATTATCATAACCGGACAGCGGGCATGGAAGCCGGAGACAGGCGCAGGAACAAGACGCAATCGAGAAGCACCGATAAATATTCAGGGCAATTACCACATTATATGGAATGATTATAATCCAGCGAGTGAATGTGTGTTCAGATATACCATCGTTGAGATATCGGCTTAAAGTTTAGGATAAATCTGAAAGACTTGTTGAAAACGGCAAGTCTTTTTTGTTCTAATTTACTCAAATTTAAGGAGATGATAAAATGCAGAAAGCAAACAAAGCGGCGGCCACCGGGTTGTAGAACGATGTATAGATATAGGAGTTTCTCCAAATGACAGACCCGTTTGAGATCTGTTTTTCAAGGACTGCTTTATCAGCAGGAACATCTTCGGGTATGCCTGAGCGCACCATGAGTACCCGACCGCCACGGAGAAATAAGTCATCCTCCGGCGTTTAGCAAGAAGAACGGCATCACCACCCTCTTTATTTACTTTATTATATAGACTTCCCGGCATTCTTCGTTTATTGTGTGTGCTTGGAGGTGATACAGATGATTGTTTTACAAGATGAACTCCTGGATGACTTCATTACAGATTTACGTGAAAGGACCCTTTCGGAATTTCGGCATCATAAAAAGGAAATACAGGATCGATATGATATGATCAGGGAACTCAGCATGAAATTGCAGGGTATTCTTTCCCAGCTTAGTAAAGAAAATGAACAGATAATCCAGGATTATATCGATGAAAAAGACAGCCTTGCCGGTGACGAGTTAAACTATGTTTATCTGAAGGGAATGACTGACTGCTGCAAGCTGTTGAAGCTTCTGGAAATCATATAGCACCAACAAATCATACAGGGTATTGGTGAAGAACTTGCTGAAAAGGCAAGTTTTTTTCTGCCTAAATCTATCAAAATTTAAGGAGATGATATAATGCCGAAGACCATCAAAGCTGTGGCTGTCGGGCCGCAGGACGATGTGCGGATACAAGAATTTCTCGACATGATTGCCCCGTCTGTAATTCGGTTTTTTACAGACTACTTTATATGCGGGAACACTTATCCGCTATTTGGGTGAGAAGGACGGCATCAACCTTCGCATTTATACCCGCCACGTCACCGCGGTGGAAGAAAAAAGAATCATATCCAACGCAGCTAATAAAAACAGAATGAAAAAAAGCAACACCAATGACCTCCAGCAAACTGTCGCCGCTGAAAGCAATCTGCAGGATGTGGCGAATATCGTTGCGGCCATGCACCGCAACAAGGAGCCGCTCCTCCATGCCGCTGTTTATATTGAGCTGTCCACACATGCCCTGGACCAGCTCAAGCTGCTGCAAACCGAGGTGCTGACCGAGCTGA
>JAKJCD010000250.1 GCA_022706625.1 Bacillota bacterium
ATTCCATGGATCACGCGGTGGAGATTCCCAAGGACACCCACACGGGGCTCCCCACGGGCCAGCGGATCCATCTGCCCCTGAAGGTGATCACCAACATGGGCAAGCACACCCCGAAGCTTTTCCAGGCGTGCAGCTCCGGCGAGCATCTCGATGTAGAGATCACCTTCTTCCGGATCAGCGAGAAGGGTCAGGAGGAAAAGTACTTTACCATCAAACTGAAGGAGGCGATCATCGTCAATGCCCGGGAGTTCTTCCCCTACACCTTCCTGGAGGAGAACAAGCCCTTCAAGCATATGCAGGAGATCGCCTACACCTACGAGGATATCATCTGGACCTACACCCCCGATGGCATCGAGGCAGAGGACAACTGGAAGGCCCCGAAAGCTTGAGCAACCATTCTCCCTTCTCACTGGGGCTGGGCCTAACTTTACCACCCAGGTCCGGCCCCAGGCCTCTTTTGCGGTTTTACATGAAAATGTCCACAAATAGCCGGATATTTTCATCTTTCGTTGTGCCCGGAACGGGCATGACGGTTAGTCGAATGAACCGGAATTGTCCCCCAGCGCCTTGCCAATAATTATCTCTGTCCGCCTCCCGGAGCACGAAGACGCCGGCAACATTGCCGTTTTTGCCTTTCCGCCGCAACCTCCTTTATAGAGTACTTCACCAAAACTCAAAGGAGGTTCAATTGTATGAAGCGTTCTTCTCGTTGTTTTCTTTTAATTAGCGTCCTGGTGTTATCGGCCGTCGGATGTGCCTCCATCGTGGGCAAAACGATGCATCCCGTGACCGTCAACAGCACGCCCGACCAGGCGGACATCACTATCGTCGATGAAGCCGGCAAAACGGTTTTTGCGGGTAAAACGCCCACGACGGTCACCCTGATGGGCGGCGACGGCTATTTCCACGGCAAGGATTACACCGTCACCTTCAGCAAGGACGGTTTTGAGAAACACACGACCGTAATCAAGAGAG
>JAKJCD010000251.1 GCA_022706625.1 Bacillota bacterium
GATATTTCCGTGAATGTTGCGTCTTAGGTCACTATTCATCAGCATATAATAAAGGATATTACACTCATTCAATTCATTTGTTATATTCAAAAACATGGCAAAAAGACGGCTACCCCCTTAAAAAAGATTTTCAAATAGAAATGTTTAATGATTTTCATAATAAGAAATATTTTCCTCCGGAAACATTGAAGGAAGCGCAAGAACGATTTTTAAAATCAGATTATTTAAAAAAGAAAAAACTGTCTCCCAAATTGCCAGATGTATGGTTAGTTAAGGATTTCTCTAGTTCTCTATTTATTGAAGTTAAAGGCTTTTCCGAGCCGTTTCAAGAAGGTCAGAAAGAAGGACTCGCAATAATAAAAAAATATTTAAAAAATAATGTTTGCATCGCTAGAGTATTTTCAGAAAACGAAGGCAATCCAAAATTCATATTTCAGGATGTGGATATTACGGAAATATATGACAAGATATAAATTCTATTTATGCAAAAACACGAATACAGAGTTGACAGATTTGTAAACGGACATTTTGTCGAGCAGCTAAAAGTGATGGCAAAAGACCCAAGGAGTGCTGTCAGGAAAGCAAGAGCTTTATACCCGAACTCACAGATAAGGGAAAGCGAAAAAGACAGCACTGGAGTATATATAAAGAAAGAAACTTATAAAGAAAACGGAGATATTATATGAGCGATCAACTTGACCCGAAAGAGTTAGTTAGTTTCAAAGAACTGATGATGTCCGAAGTTATTCAGTCGGAAGCACTTATTAATCTTCTGGACAAGAAAGGTATCGTCAGCAAACAGGAGTTGTTGGAAGAGATGAAAGTAGTCAACGCTGGGATGGTCAAATCAAAATAAAAATAATTATCATGCGCAAAGTTATTATTCCTATATTTCTATTGTTTGTTATTTTCGGTGCCTGTTCTAGGGACGACGAGAAGGCGGCGGAGTTGGTTCATAAAGCAAACC
>JAKJCD010000252.1 GCA_022706625.1 Bacillota bacterium
CTGGGTGCGATCGGAGCGACCGAGGCGGCAACGGGGACACCCGGAGGCCTGGAGGAGAAGGCGCTCGCCGGTCTTGAGGGCGGGGTCACGCAGGGCATCTTTGGCGGCATGGCGGCGTCCCGGCTTGGACCGAAGGGAAGGGAGGCGTACAAGACGAATGCCCCGATTGTAGGCCATGAGAAGGCCCTGGAGATTGCCAGGACCGTCGAGGCGCAGAAGTCACCGAAGGGGGATATCTTTGACAGGGTGGCAGGGGTGAGCACTGAATTACGCACTGAGAAGCCCACCATCAAATACACCGAGGGTGAGACCCCTGCCCCTTCCGGCGAGACGAAACCCGAGAAACCGAAGGTGGTTGAAAATGCCATCGAAGGTGATATAATGCCTCCTGTGACCTCCAAGCAGGGGCCGGGCGAAAAAACCACCGAAGCAACCCCTAAGCCCGAGGGTGGGGAAAAGGTATTTTACAGGGGAACCACTTCGGGAAGCACTGAGCGGATAGAATCGCCCTTCGCAAAGGATAAACTATTTGTAAGTTCTGATAAAAAACTTGCTTCAGCCTACGGTGAGAACATAGAAATCATCACAGCGAAACCAGATGCCAAGATATTGTACGAAGGAACTCCTGAATTTAAAAAGGTATTTGGCAAAAAAGAAGTGATGGGTAATCTCAGGAAAGGCGAGCTCTACCCTGATGGGTTGCAACGCGCCGTGAATGCAGCAGAATCCGCAGGATACGACGCTGTTCATTTTTCGCAGCAGGGCAATGTCGGGACTGTTATACTTAACGAGAAAGCCTTCAACCGAAACCAGCCTTTTGAGCAATCCCGCCCCCCGGAGAAGGGGGGCAAGACCCGTTTCCGCAAGCAGGTTCCTTCCGACCAGGAGACGAAGGGCGAGGAAGAGGGTCCGGAGATCATCATGGAGGACTATAGCGACAAGTCCTTCGTGA
>JAKJCD010000253.1 GCA_022706625.1 Bacillota bacterium
AGAATGATAAGTCCCCGAAAAGTCTACTGTGCAGATAACGGATTGATATCTGTAAACTCAGGGTCTTTCAGCGATGACCGGGGCAGGAAACTGGAGAATGCCGTTTTTATTAATCTGCGAAAGAGACATAATACTCTATTTTACTTCTCAGAAAAGCAGGAATGCGACTTCATAGTTATGAGGAAAGGGGGAAGACCTTTGGTTATACAATCATGTTACGAACTAAATCGTGATAATCTGGACAGGGAGCTTGGCGGATTATTTGAGGCTCTTGCCTTCTTTGAAACTAAAGAAGGAACGATAGTCACTCTCAATCAGAAGGACAATTTTATAAAAGATGGTATGAAAGTGAATGTAATACCTGCATGGGAATTTTTGCTGGAATAAACTAAGGAGCGGGAATGTGAGATGCCGGATTTGTCGAAAAGAAATATGGATAGAAAGATTTACCTGTGCAGTCCGCACATGGGCGGAGGGGAGATGAAGTATGTTCAGGAGGCGTTTGACTCCATCTGGGTGGCTCCGCCGGGACCGAATGTTGACGGTTTCGAGAGAGAGCTCTGCGCTGCCACGGGGGCGAAGCATGTTGCCCCGGGTGTGACGTTCCAGCCGGAGCCCTCGGCGGACTTCCGTTCGAACTTCTGGCTGACATGCATCGTGATTGATCCGGCGATTGCCGGCACTGACCGCGAAAAGCTTCGCCTTGCGTTTGAGGAGGCCAATATTGAGTCGCGCCCCCTCTGGAAGCCGATGCACCTGCAGCCCGTCTTCGCCGGCTGCCCGGCCTATGTCAACGGCACCTCGGAGAAGCTGTTTGAGAATGGCCTCTGCCTGCCGAGCGGCTCGAACATTGATGCTGACGGTCGTGCAAGGATTGCAGAGGTGCTGAAACGGGAATTCAGAATTGTGAATGCCTAAGAAAGTATTTGTCAGCGGGTGTT
>JAKJCD010000254.1 GCA_022706625.1 Bacillota bacterium
GGGCTCTGTCCCTAATTGATAGGACGGACCGCTCGCTAATGCTCGCTTGGCCTTCGGCCATCCGTCCTATCGCCGCTGGTGAGCGTCTGCTCTTCCGGCCTTTCAGGCTACGCTCTCGATACCGTTCCGATCTACCAGATTCAGCAGTTTGATTGCAGCGGGACCGGGCCGCTTCTCTCCCGATTCCCAGCTTGCCACAGACGTTTTGCTTACATTCAGATAGGCGGCAAAAACTGACTGACTCACGCGAGAACGAAGTCGTATCTGTTTGATTTCTTCCGGCTTGTACCTCTTTACAGGATGCAAACAGAGGATGTCGAACTCACGCATGGTCATCTCATCCATAACACCCGCGTTACGCAATCCTTTTACTGTCTCGTGGACCACGGATAAGATACTCTCATTCGCAGCTTTCATCCCAGTTCACCTCCTTCAACTCACCAATTAACCATCATGCCCGTTCCGGGCACAATGAAAGATGAAAAAATCCGGCTATTTGTGGACATTTTCATATAAAAATAGGGGAGCTGCCCCCCTATTTACGGTTGCTCCAATATTCATGAAAGCTGGCTACCCGCTCCCGGTCTTCCGGGGTAAAGAGAAATGGTTCTACATCCTGCGCCAGGGCATTCATGTCCAGTTCTCCGAGCCTCTCGCTAAAGCGTCGGAAAAATTCCTTTTCATCCAGGCCGAGAAGCTTGTCGATATAGGCATCATCCGGCGCGGCCAATCCCATCAGGAAAGAAACATCGTAGATGTCGCGTCCCTTTCCCCGCTTGCGGTACAGAACGGTGATCATCTTTTGGGCCAGAAGCAATCCCACCGGCGCTGCCAGAATTCGCCGATAAACGCCGAATTTGTTTACGAATACATTTTGCGGTTCGTAGATTTTCTCCTTCGTCTCGCTGTCGATGCGAACGAGGATTTTCTGCCCCGCATCC
>JAKJCD010000255.1:0-255 GCA_022706625.1 Bacillota bacterium
ATTGAATTTTGTGTGGCGGATGCGACCGATAGAAAAAGTATATTAGAATTAAAAAGAAATCGAGCCTTTACGAAAGCAGTTTCTAATATGGCAATTATGGATATTACGGATATTGAACCACTTCTTATGGCTGTTTATGAACTGTTGCAGGAAAGCGGAATTTTTGTCTTTGCAACGCAACACCCTTGTTTTGTCACGTTGACTGAAAAATATATGACACCGCACAGTTACTATGATATAGCGATTGAAGGGCAA
>JAKJCD010000255.1:301-556 GCA_022706625.1 Bacillota bacterium
TTTATGAAGAATGTTTTAAAACCAACAAAGAAATTCCTATGGTAATGATAGTAAGGCTTAAGAAGGTAAAACGTGATAGCTTAAAATAAATTCAAGTTTGTCGGGTAAATAGCAAACCCAGCCGAGCCAGTCAACGGTCAAGATGAACGGCGCATATGCGCAGCCGTTGACAGCCCCGCCCGCCTTTGCTGGTAGGCAATCAAGGGGCGACAGCAAGAAGTGCCACCGCCCCGCACTATTATTCAGAAAGGGGAA
>JAKJCD010000255.1:566-927 GCA_022706625.1 Bacillota bacterium
TATATCCAGCGCAGGTACAACGCCTTTTGCAAGACTGTTATCCGCTGTGCCGCCTTGGACAAGATTTTGAAGCTTAAACGGCAATGGGAACGGCAAGTTTCCCTTGACTATCTGATGAACGAGAAGTTTGTCCAGTTTGCCGCGTCGGAGCCGGACGAGGAATACCCATTTACCGTCTGCGGTCAGACCGTCCTGCTCTGCAACGCCGCCCTTGCCGACGCGATCTCTGTTTTGCCGGAGCAGACGCGGGAAGAAATCCTGCGCTATTACTTTCTGCGCCAGCCGCAGCGCGTGATCGGCGCGTGTATTGGCCGGTCACGCAGCACAGCGGGGCGGCATATCCAGCTTGCCTTGCAGCGGC
>JAKJCD010000256.1 GCA_022706625.1 Bacillota bacterium
ATCCACGCCAATGGTGATGTCGGAACCGCACAGGTCGTTATCGATTGTGGAGGCAATGCCAACCACAGGTAGACCCATGCGGTGGAGTTCATAATTGCCGGTCTGAGAGCCATTGCCGCCGATTACCACCAGAGAATCAATACCAAGTTGATACATATTCCTGATCGCAAGCTTTCGGCCGTCTACAGTCATAAATTCAGGACAACGCGCGCTGCCTAAGATTGTCCCACCGCGCTGAATAATTCCGCCTACATCCCGGGTTGTCATTTCATTGATATTTCCAGAAATAAGTCCCCTATATCCATGTTGAACGCCATACATCTGCCAACCCTTATTGATACCGCAGCGCACTACTGATCTGATGGCAGCATTCATACCCGGCGCGTCACCGCCGCTTGTCAGAATAGCAACTCTTTTAGTCATATGGCACCTCTTCACTTTGGACGTAAAATAAGTTTTCACAATTATAATTCAGTCTGCTGCAGAAAATGGAAGGATTTTATTATGGCAAAAGATATTTTAGTGGCAATTGTAAGCGATGACATATATGCCAGGAATTGGATGTCCTTGCTCCTCGTTCGTGATTGGCGTACCCGTGTTATCGCCGAAATTACCTGCCATGCGGATTTTGAGAAGTTGAACGAGCCTGGTCAGCCCAGGCCGGATCTTTTCCTCGTTGATCTTGATTCCTACCGCGACAATCCATCCATGCTGAGTTCTCTGAACGAGCAGGCTGGAAAACAAACAAGAATACTCTGCGTTGGCACGCAGGTTATAGAAAATGTCTTGCTGCGTCTGGATCCGCGCATATTCGCCGGTTATCTGATAAAAGCTGAAATTTCCTCTTCATTAGCCTGGGCAATTACATTTGCCTACGAAAATAAAACCGTTTTCACGCCAGGCGTGCTGGACGCTTTGAAGAATAA
>JAKJCD010000257.1:0-290 GCA_022706625.1 Bacillota bacterium
CCAAGAGTGCTATAGCACCTTCGGGATCAGTCACAAAATCCGCCGTTTCAGTGGTGGATTCTGCATGAATTGTCCCCGACATGAAGCTTATCACCATCGTCAGCACCAGAATAACTGCTATGACTTTTTTCCGCATTGTTTTTTTCATTTTGTTTTCACCTCCGAATTATTTTATAAAAATTGAATTAATATTTGCGCATCCACGTTCAATTTGATATGTCATTATTCCGTTAGCCTTCTGCCGTAACCAAGTCTACTGCATTCAAAAATAGTCACTGTCCTCAGGCTTA
>JAKJCD010000257.1:365-925 GCA_022706625.1 Bacillota bacterium
TCATATGGAATTATTTTTCTATTATCAGTATTTATCTTTATTCACCTCGCTTTAGTGACCAAATTGTGCAATTTCTGTCGCCATATATGGCGATCCTACCTATACAATAAAACACCGACAATTAACAAAACCGTGAACATAAATAAAATTCTCGACATTTTCCGACTTTTTTTGAAAATTCCACAAATTTTCCAGCTTTGCATGTATAATAATTATATTAATAATATTATTTATGGAGTGATATGCATGCTCAATATACCAAGCGCAAGACTAACGATCCCTAAATCTGTCGCCGGAGAAATCCTACGTAAAAATCTAATAGATACTATCCTTAACAGTACAAGAAATCTTGTGTATATCCATGGGGGTGCGGGACACGGCAAAACGACCCTTCTGTCGCAAGTTGCAAACAGCGCCGAAAACGTTGTCTGGCTCTCTCTGGACGAGGAAAACGATATTTTTACCTTCGTAAATACGCTGTGCGAAGCCGTAAAGCAAACTTTCCCGGGATTTGACTTCTCTGCATCGGAATACCTGCCCTTTTCACAAAAGGACAATTT
>JAKJCD010000258.1 GCA_022706625.1 Bacillota bacterium
CGGGACAAGGGAGGAGTTTTTGCCTGAGAACGCTCGAAGCATAACGCCAGATCACGAAATAATAAACAAAGGATACTCCGCCTTTAATAACATTGAAGAGGCTTTAGATTATCATCATTTCAGTCCCAACGATGATGATTGGGTAGTGATGTTTAATGGGGAAAAAATTGGGTCTGGCGTAGATAACGAACCACTTGTAATCCCGGACATGAAATCGGTACACTGGTTTAGATGGGATGATGTGGTTAGATCATTATCGCCAAAAGAATGGATTAAATCACAGTTCCCACATTGGGGGAAAATAGACAAAGATGATGTTATAAGATTTTTTGAAATAGATGAAGATAAATTATCTGTCGATGAATGGAAACAATTATTTAAGGAAGAGTTTGGATCAGATGCCGACGAAATAGACACAATATTATCAAAGTTACTCCCTAACCCATCCCGCCCCCCGGAGGTTGGGGGGCAGTATTCCATCCGCAAGCAGACTGATCCGCCCGTCTCCCGTGATCCGAAGGTGCTTAATCTCTACTTGAAAGACGAAACAGATGCCCTTGTCCAAACGATAATGAATAAACTCCATCCAAAGTCTATGACCTGGCTGGAGACGATGCTGAAATCTCCTGAATGGTTCGACCATCCGCAGATTCAGAACATCGTCAAACTCTTCATGCGGGACCGCAACGAACTCTATCATGAGACATTCAATGAATTGAACGCCTTTAATGATAGCACTGTTGCGGAAGCGGCCAAAGCCCTGAGAAATAAAGGCTTATCTCTTACCGAAAGACTATCCGGGAAAGTTTCTCCGGAATATCAGACCTTAATGGATATGATCGACGACGGCGATACCCGATGGGTTCGGAACAAAAAGATTCCGCTGGCAACTCAGTTACAGCATTTTGAGGATGCGTGG
>JAKJCD010000259.1:0-338 GCA_022706625.1 Bacillota bacterium
GGGAGGCGTTGACGTTCTCGACAGCCCCCGGCAGGCGGCAGGAGTATGCCTCGTTGTAGAGGATGGTGCCGGAAGTTTTCCCCCGGTAGAGGACGTGCATTACTTCGACGTTGGCGTTGCGGACAATGCGAAGGGCGCTGTAGACGGCGTTCCAGGTGGCGGCCTCCGTTCCCCGGAGGCGGACAGACTTTAACTCTTTGAGGTCCGAGACTGTTTTCGCAAGCGTGATGATTCTTCGAGATACGCCTTCCGCTCCTCCGGCCTTTTCCCCAGGTACTCGAACAGGCTCTCCTCCTGCGGTCCTCCCCCTATCCCGCATACCGAGACTGGATACGGCT
>JAKJCD010000259.1:395-916 GCA_022706625.1 Bacillota bacterium
GCCAGTTCGGCGTTGTCTCGGTATTCTTTTTCCGGCTCATTAACATTTCCTTTCTCTGGGGTCCGTCCTTCTTGGGCAGACTGCCCCCCAACCTCCGGGGGGCGGGATGGGTTAGGGAAATATTTCTTTGCTGCTTCTGTCGGCTTGAGCAATTTTGCATTTGAAACAAGAGGCTCCCCGTCACTGCCGACACCGATTACTTTTCCTTCAACGACATACACTGGGCGGTTTTTTAGATCGCCCATCAGCAGGGAGCCAAGTTCATAGGTGTGCTTCGGCACAGACATTATTTCCCCGGAGGGGAGCAAAAGCCCATTGAAAACACTCACACCTTTTTCCATCCGATTATCGGCGTAATTTTTGCTTTTTCCTCCTTTCGGAAGTTTTCCGTATCTGACAAAGATAGGGCGTGCATTTTCCCATTTCTTATTATGAATCAGTAGAAGGCGCTCATATTCTTTCTGTGTAACTTGGTGGATAAGATCAAAAACCGGGTATCCGTATCCGTCCTTTCGTTCGCT
>JAKJCD010000025.1:0-2350 GCA_022706625.1 Bacillota bacterium
AATATCGGTTTCAAGGTGATTAATGCGGACCTTATCGCCGGTCTCCCGGGTGAAGAAAAAGAAGATTTCCTGAACAGCCTTGAAACCGTTATCGGTTTATCACCTCAAAACATTACTGTCCATACTCTTGCGGTAAAAAGAGCTTCAAGACTAAAGGATATTGATGATAAATACAGCTACAGGCAAGGTGAAAAGGTAAGCATGATGCTGGAAGCAGGGGAGAAAGCGCTGAAGGGATTCGGGTATATACCATATTATCTTTACCGTCAAAAACAAATGGCCGGCAATCTGGAAAATGTGGGCTATACATTTCCGGGGAATGAATGTATTTACAATATCAGAATAATGGAGGAAAACCAAACCATATTAGCCTTGGGCGCGGGAGGGATCAGCAAGGTATGGTATCCGGAAGAAAACCGGCTTGAAAGGATTCCAAACGTATCAAACTATGAAATATATATAGAGCGCATAGAAGAAATGATAGAGCGAAAAAACCAAGGTATATTTATAGGCTAAGGAGGAAAAACAGTGTCAAAACTATTAAAAAGGTCTAATATGTGCGGTGAACTGAACAGTTCCCATATAGGGCAGGCTGTTGTGCTGAACGGTTGGGTACAGAAGCGTAGAAACCTGGGAGGACTTATTTTTTGCGACTTACGGGACAAAACAGGGATTGTTCAGATAGTATTTAATGAGGATGTTCCAAAAGAATTGTTCGAACAAGCCGACAGTCTCAGAAACGAATATGTGGTAGGTGTAAGCGGTGTAGTAAAAGAACGCCAGGCAAAGAACAAAGAACTGGCAACAGGCGAAATCGAGGTTTTTGCCGATGACCTTGTCATTTACTCCCGGGCGGAAACCCCTCCAATTTATATAAAAGATGACGATGAGGTTTCCGAGAATCTCCGCATGAAGTACCGTTATCTGGACCTTAGGAAGCATAAAATGCAAAATAATTTGTATTTCCGTCATAAGGTGACTAAAATGACCAGGGACTTTTTTGACAGCTGCGGCTTTACGGAGATCGAGACTCCCGTGCTGATAAAGCCGACCCCCGAAGGTGCAAGAGATTACCTTGTCCCAAGCAGGGTAAACCGCGGCAGGTTTTATGCTCTTCCTCAGTCGCCTCAGATGTTCAAGCAGCTTTTAATGGTATCCGGATCAGACCGTTATTTTCAAATCGTGAAATGTTTCAGAGATGAAGATTTAAGAGCGGACAGGCAGCCCGAATTCACACAGATCGATCTGGAAATGTCTTTTGTTGATGTGGATGATGTTATTGAAATCCAGGAAAAATATCTTAAAGAGCTATTCCTTAGGCTGATGGATACTGAAATCAGCATACCATTGCCCAGAATCACTTATGAAGAAGCTATGGAACGCTATGGAAGTGACAAACCGGATACCAGATTTGGTTTTGAATTGAAATCGTTAAACGAAAAGGTAAAGGATTCGCCATTCCCGGTATTCCGAGATGCAGTTGCTGACGGCGGAGATGTGAGGGCTATAAATATTGCCGGTCACAATAAAGATTTCAGCCGCAAAGATCTGGATAAGCTCCAGGAAGAAATAAAGGCATTCGGTGCCAAAGGATTGTTTTGGATACGTATGGGAGATAATGAAATAACATCTTCCTTCAATAAATATTACAAGGAGGATGAGCTTTACAGCCTTGCTTCGGAGGCAGAGGGAAAACCGGGGGACTTGATCCTTATCGCAGCGGGAAAACCAAAGGTGGTCTTCGACAGCCTCGGTTATCTGAGGAGAGAAATTGCGGAAAGACTTTCAATGCTGGATGACAAGGTCTATAATCTGCTATGGGTAGTAGATTTTCCCCTTTTGGAATTTGATGAAGAGTCAAAGAGATATAAAGCCGTTCATCATCCCTTTACATCGCCGAAAGCCGAGGATATACCGCTTTTGGAAAAAGAACCGGCAAAGGTGAAGGCCAATGCATACGATATCGTTTTAAACGGTGTTGAACTTGGCGGCGGCAGCATCCGTATACATGACAGAGAGCTTCAAACAAGGATGTTTGATGTGCTGGGGCTTACAAAACAAGAAACCGAAAGCAAGTTCGGATTTCTGCTGGAAGCTTTCAAGTACGGTACACCTCCTCACGGAGGCATAGCCTATGGGCTGGACCGGCTGATCATGCTGCTTTGCGGCGAAAAAAGCATACGCGAAGTAATAGCTTTTCCCAAAAACCAAGCGGCGGTATGCATGCTTTCCGAAGCTCCGTCGGAGGCAACGGAGGAACAGTTGAAAGAATTAGGGATCACGGTAACAGAGGAATAGAAAATGAAGAAAATAGGCTTGATCGGCGGGACTTTTAATCCCATACATTACG